>JAUWFF010000190.1 GCA_030607105.1 Filomicrobium sp. | reverse complement strand
GCTTCGATCGAGACACTGGCGCCATAAAACGGGCGGGGTTCGATCCGCGTCGTCCCCCCGTCCTGGGCATAATACTGGGCGGCGACAGCCGTCGGGATGAAGAGGGCCGCGAGAGCACCAACGGCCCCGGTCAAAAGCTTAGACATTAGGTAAATTCTCCAGTGCAAATTTCTGCTGTTTCAGGAGAATAGCTCAGACCTGGGACAGTCGTTACGGCCTCTGCAACCATGCTTAATGCGCGCCCGCACTTATGCGGTGGGTAAATGCATTCCAAGGGTTATCTTACAGCCTCTAAGAAACTCTGCTGCGCTGCAGGATTTCTTGCCGGCTCGCTGCACGCTGATGAGTTCCACGACTCCATCGCCGCAACCAATTCGCAGGCTTTGGCCGGCGGCGACAATCTCGCCAGGCGCACCTGATCCTTCGGCGAGACGCGACTTCAATGCCTTGATCCTCTCCCTCTTGCCGCCGAATTCGACTTCAAACCAGGCTCCGGGATACGGTGAAAGCCCCCTGATCTTATTATGCACCTCATGGGCAGGACGCCCGAAATCGATCCGCGCTTCCGCCTTCGCGATTTTTGCGGCGTATGTGATGCCCTCCGCCGACTGCGGCGTTGATGTTAATGATCCTCGCTCCAGCGCTGCCAACGCTCTCACCATCAACCCGGCTCCGATGATGGCCATCGCGTCATGCAGCTCGCCCGCCGTCATTTCCGCGCCGATCTCGATCCGTTCCCCCAGGGACACCGGCCCCGTGTCGAGCCCTTCGTCCATGCGCATCACCATCACCGCGGTGTGCGTATCACCGGCCATGATCGCGCGTTGGATCGGCGCCGCGCCTCGCCAGCGCGGTAGCTCCGAGCCATGCAGGTTGAAGCAACCTTCGCGCGGTGCCTGCAGTACTGCTGCCGGCAGCAGCAGGCCGTAGGCAACGACGACGGCGGCGCTGGCATCGAGCGCGCGGAACGCTGACTGCTCATGTTCGCTCTTGAGACTCGTCGGATGGCGAACTTCAAGCCCTTGCTGGAGGGCGAAGGCATGCACCGGCGATGGCTGCCGGGCCATGCCGCGTCCAGCAGGCCGCGGTGGCTGCGTATAGACCGCGACGATCTCGTGCCCGGCTCCGATCAGTTCAGCGAGCGTGATCTTCGCGAACTCAGGCGTACCCATGAAAACAATGCGCACGGGTTTTTCATTTCCTTTTTTTCGCGCGGCCCCTTCGCCAGGGTTCACACTGACGCCGGGCGCTGCTGCTTTTTGAACCTGCGGATGATCATGTCGCGCTTGAGCCGCGACAGAAAATCGATAATCAGCTTGCCGTCGAGATGGTCCACCTCATGCTGTATGGCAGTCGCCAATAGGCCGTCCGCGGCAAGTTCCCGCGCAGCACCATCCCGGTCGACATAGCGCACCGTGACTTCCGCCGGCCGTTCAATTTCAACGTTAACACCAGGGATCGACAGGCAGCCCTCTTCGTGGGTCCGCAAGGTTTCGCCCAGCTGCACAATCTCCGGATTGGCCATAAGAAGAGGCTGCGGCTCCTCCTCATCGGTGGCCACGTCGAGAACGATTACGCGCCTGGGCACACCCACCTGAATGGCGGCAAGGCCAACCCCCGGCGCGTCGTACATCGTCTCCAGCATGTCATCCATCAGGCGGCGCACGTCCGCATCCACACTGTCAACAGGCGCGGATGTCTCACGCAGAATCGGATCTGGTACCTTGACGATTTCGAGCTTGCTCATGCGATTGAAATAGGCAATCAAGCCGAAGCGGTCAATCTGCGCGGGCAGAGTGGGCGGCGCTTCCTGAGAAGGCGTGCCAGCCGATGACGGATAAAATCTTCGTGCCGGCTTTCACCGTTCCCGAGAGCGTGCCCGACACCTTCGATACGCCGATCCTTTTGCGATAACGCACGGGAACTTCAACACACTTGAGACCGGCCTTGGCCGCCTTTACCTGCATTTCAACTGTCCAGCCGAAATTGCGGTCCTCCATTTCAAGCTCCCTCAGCGCATCCCAGCGGATCGCGCGGAACGGGCCTAGATCGGT
The DNA here is from genome assembly GCA_030607105.1 of Filomicrobium sp. Classification (GTDB taxonomy): domain Bacteria; phylum Pseudomonadota; class Alphaproteobacteria; order Rhizobiales; family Hyphomicrobiaceae; genus Filomicrobium. The sequence continues at coordinate 2,214 of JAUWFF010000190.1, read as the reverse complement.
AAAATTCGTCCCCCAGATAAGGAGGATGAGGCGTGTCGCCAGCCAGTTTCCGAACACCTGTTGCGGGGTCAGCGAGCCACGTTCCGCGCCGCCAAGAACCCGTGAGCCGATGACGAGGTCAGCCCCACCGAGGAGAATCGGTTCGACGAGTTGACCCATGTCTTCAGGGTGGTCGGAATAATCGCCATCCAGAAAGACGACGATATCGCTCGACGGGAGCGCCAGCAGCCCCGCAAGGCAAGCGGCGCCGTAACCCTTTTCATCCTCTTGCACGACCCGAGCACCGGCTTCGCGTGCGACATCGCCCGTACCGTCCCTGGAGCCATTATCGGCAACCACAATGCAGTCGACCCAATCCGGAATGGCCGAGATTACCCTGCCGATCGCGCCTTCCTCGTTTAGCGCCGGGATGACAACTCCGATCCGACTACCGTTCCGCAAGGTTATCCTCCGCACCTGAGGCAAGCTCGCCCGCGAGCCCCTTTGCAATAAGCGCCTGCGTATTCTCGATGCCGTAGAGCTCTATAAATGAGCCGAAGCGAGGCCCCTGGCTTGAGCCCAATAGCACTTCGTAAATCGCCCTGAACCACTCTCGCAGGTTTTCTTTCGTGTAGCCGTTCGACTTGCCGGCTTCGAAAACGATGTTCTGTAGTTCCGCCGCGTCGGCCCCGCCGGGGGCCTCGGCGAGTGCCAGGCCCAACGCTGCAAGCGCCTGCCGCTCCTGATCGGTTGGCATTCGAAACCGCTTCTCGGGAGCGACGAAATCCTCATAATAGCGGATTGCGTAGCCAACAAGTTCATCGAGCTTGGGATGCGTTTCGGGCGTTGCGTCGGGTGCTAGCCGCTTGATGAATCCCCAGAGGATTGCACGGTCATGCGCATTTGAGGCTGACACCAGATTAAGCAGCAGCGCAAACGTAATGGGGAGTTCTGCTTGGGGCGGCGCCCCGCCATGAATGTGCCAGACCGGATTGTCGAGCTTTTGTTTCGGTTCGTGGCGCGGGTAGGCGCCAAGGTGCTGAAAATACTCATCCACCGTACGCGGAATAACGTCGAAATAGAGCCGCTTCGCGGTCTTCGGCTTTTGGAACATGTAGAGCCCCAGGCTCTCCGGGCTGGCGTAGTTGAGCCACTCTTCGATCGTCAGCCCGTTGCCCTTCGACTTGGAGATCTTCTCACCGTTCTCGTCGAGAAACAGCTCGTAGTTGAAACCCTCCGGCGGTGTGCCTCCGAGCGCCCGGCAGATCTTCGAGGATAGATTGACCGATTCGATGAGGTCCTTGCCGGCCATCTCGTAATCAACGCCCAGCGCCGTCCAGCGCATCGCCCAATCGGCTTTCCACTGACACTTCACCGCGCCGCCTGTCACTTTTGTTTCGATGCGCTCGCCCGTCTCAGGATCTTCGTAGACGACGGTCCTCTTTTCGGGATGGCGTTCGATCATGGGCACCTGCAGCACCTTACCGGTGCGCGGACAGACCGGAAGGAATGGCGAATAAGTCGCCCGCCGCTCCGATCCAAGCGTCGGCAGGATGATGTCCATGACCTGGTCATAGACTTCGAGCATCTTCAGCAGCGTCTTATCCATCATGCCCGAGGTGTAGCACTCGGTGGCCGAGAAGAACTCATACTCAAAACCGAACCGGTCGAGAAAAGCCCTGAGACGCGCGTTGTTGTGCGCGGCGAAGCTCGGGTATTCATCGGAGAACGGGTCCGGCACGCGTGACAACGGTTGGTCGAGATACGCCGCCAGCATTTCCTGGTTCGGAACGTTGGTTGGCACCTTGCGCAGCCCGTCCATGTCATCGGAAAAGCAGATTAGCCGTGTCTTGCGCTTGCCCTCTGTCAGTATTTCAAATGCCTGCTTCACCATCGACGTTCGCGCCACCTCGCCAAACGTGCCGATGTGCGGCAGCCCTGATGGACCGTAACCCGTTTCGAATATCACGGTCTTGTCGGCCCCGTCCTTCAACCGGCCGAGGCGCTTGATGAGCCGCCGGGCCTCTTCAAATGGCCAGGCCTTGGAGTTGCCGGTAGCTGCAAGCAGTTCTGGGTCGAGATTGAGGGGCATGGTGGCCTATGGGAAATAAGTTGGTTCCGGTGCGTTGAACGAGGCGGTCCAAGCGACAGGGAGTCGGCGGGAACCTAGTGGCCCGGCCGCATACCCGTCAACGCGCGCGTTGCGGCAAGATATCAAATTCGTGTCGTTGCAAA
>JAUWFF010000174.1 GCA_030607105.1 Filomicrobium sp. | reverse complement strand
ATTCCAATGAGAGCGTACCCGCGAGAGAGCTAGTAGCGACAAGCACCATCGCAACAGCTAGCACAAGTCGTTCAAACATCACCAACCTCCAACGCTCGGGACTACCTGATTAATGGTAGGCATAGGCGGACGCGATCGACTCGCGTATCAACGCCCGGCCTCACTCAAGACCGGACAGCCCAATGTCTTTTGCAGCGCTGCCACCAGCTCTTCCGTCGTCTCCGTCGAAACATATTTGCCGCCCGTCATATCCGCGAGGCAACGCGACACCGTTTGCCCACGCGTGCCTCCGCCGCTTTGTGACCGCCACTGGAAAAAGCGGCCGCGCACTTTGAAACCAATGACATGGACCGTCACGGCCGCCGCCTCTCCAAGCAACGATGCAGCCAGCCGGCACGGCACACCTCCACAAGTCTCCTCGCCATCCGTCACAAGCACCACAACCGCCGGCTTTTCGCGAAACTTCAAAGCTTCTGCCGCATCCCGCACGGCCTGAGTCAGCGGGGTATTGCCGTCGGGCTCCAGCCGTTCCAACTCGGCGATAATCTGCTGATGCGAGTTGAAAGCCGGCGCCAGTCGCAAATCGATATTTTGGCACGCATCCCGCGGACCGGGCCCATAGACAACAAGCCCGATACGCCGGTAACCCGTCACTTTGGGCAGCACCCGCCGCACGGCATCTAGAGCCTCGATAATACGTGGGTTCTCTAGTTCGTTGTACCCGGCGCTGGCCATCGATCCGGAGCCATCGAAAACCAACATGGCATCATCGGTGCAGGCCGTATCGTCCTCCGCGACCATTACTGCCTGCGCCACGGCAACATGCCAGGTCCAAACCATTGCCAAGGCGATAATAGCAAGACGGCAAAATGTTCGGAAAGGCCGCATGCTCATGATCTCCGGAAGCGGCGCAACTACCGCCTCTGATTTACGCGCCAGACGAGCAGAGGGTTCACTTGCCTCGCAAGGGAGCATCCTGCGTCAGATAGACGAGGCAGTAAACAAGCGGCACCAGCGCGCCGCCGCCAACCATGTTAACAAGAGTCACCGAAATGAAGTTGCTAAGAAACCCGCCAAAACCAATGCTGCTCCCGTCCTGCATCGCGCCAATGGGGACCAGGTGCATGTTGGCCACCAAGTGTTCGAAGCCCAACCCCGCGAACGCCATAATTGGACAAATGATGGCTTGAATCTTCTCAGCAACCGGAGGCGCCGCAAGGCACACATGCCACCAGGCAAACAAGTATGTTGCATAGCACTCCGCGCAAACAGGCTTCAACCGGCCAACACCCCGAGCGTCAACATCGGCAGCAGCGCCATCCTGGCCTTCTTGATTCCAACCTCTTCGACCAGCAGCGCGATCATCGTCCGCCAATGAGAACTCCCCCGCGTGAGCTGTCACCGGGGCGTGTTCTTGTGCCTCTTCCAGCAACATCACTGCAAGCCTTCCGAAAACCGTCGATACATCCTGATTATCTATTCTTGATGAGGGAAGCTACAGCACTAGCTGTTCGAGACTGGAAAGCTCACACTCCAGGAGATTGGGCTTCGGTTCCACGATCTGACCCTGCCGCTTCAGCTCCGCCATGATACGGCTGACGGTCTCGGTGGTCAGTCCGAGCAGCGCTCCAAGATCTTCCCGCCCGAACAACTCGTATTGCTCGCCCTGATTGCGCTCGCAAAGCCAGATCAGCAAACGTGCAACACGCGAACGCGCGGGTCCCGTGCAAAACTCGGTGATGCAGCGGTCCGCATCGTTCAACGCCCGATGCCAACGGTTCATCAAATCTTCGCACAGCTTCGGCTGATTGCACGCCAGCTCTTTCACGGTTTCAGCCGAGATCCGGCAGACCTGAGTAGCATGCAGCGCCGTCGCCGTGTGTTCGTATCGCGGGGATACCATGGCCTCCAGACCGACAACGTCCGTTGAGCAAAGTAGCCGCACGATCCGCTGTGTCCCGTCCGGAAGAAACTGCGTCAGCTTCACGAGCCCTGTCCGGATGGTCAATATTGATCCCGCCGGATCGCCCTGACTGTAGAGGTCGGCACCTGGCGGATAAGTCAATTGATCAATTGGTCGGTGGATCCGATCAAAATCCGATTCCTCAAGCCCGGCGAACAGCACCGTCTTGCGGATTGCGCAGTGGCGACAATCAGCAAGACCGGTCCAGGCTTCCGCATGCGAAACTCGCTTCATATGTGACATCCGTTATCGCACCGATACGCCGCACGGCACTTGCACTAGAGCGTACAGCGGTTTCATGATCGGCGCCTGAATCAATCGAGACGGTGTGAGCACATTCAGCGCTGTCCCAAGACTTCCCGAAGCGGGCTTCCCGTCGCGGATGACGGAAACTTGGTCCCCAAGAAGTTGGCCAGCGTCGGCGCCACGTCGGCAGGGTGGACCAGACGAGAGACTTCCTGCCGTTTGATCCCCGGCCCTGCGAAAATGACGGGCACAAAGGTATCGTAACGCCAGGGCGACCCATGCATGACCGCGATCGGTCCCTTCTCGAACAAAAACCAGTAAGGAGCTTGCACGACATAGATATCGCCGGACCTCAGTGCGTGAGAGTTGTTCCTGATCTGCCCCAACAGCGCCGTATCCGTCATCGTACCTTGGTATCGCACCGGCACCGCCAGTGCGATACCCTTCCGCTGCATTAGTGCGTCAGCCACGCCCTCTTCAACCTCGGACAGATCAAGGTTAGCCTCGTTGATCACCTTCACATCGAGATACAGATAGGGGCGGAAGAAGCGTTGCACGGCTCCTTTAATTCCAAATCGATCAAAAGCCGCCTCATTGGCGATCATTTCAATTTCATCACTGTGGATACGCCCAACCGGCATGCCGTTCTCAGCCATGAATTCGGGCATCTCAGCCATGCCGTGGTCAGCCGACAGGACAATCAGCGTATGTCTGAGCCCTATCTTGTCGTCGACGAACCGCAAGAGGTCCGCCAAAATGCGATCAAGCTGCAAGACGACATCTTCGTTTTCCAAACTCGAGGGGCCAAAGAAGTGATTAACCGCATCAACCGATGAAAAGCTGACCGCCAGATAGTCAGGCACATCATCCTGGCCCAGCCCCTCACTCGCAATAACAGTCTTCGCGAAGTCATTCGTGAGCTGATCCACCACTGGGCTTACGAGCAAGTAGGTTGTGAAAAGCGTGCTTTCGGCACTCCCGAACGCATGCGGAAACGTCCGACCGCAATCCTTGAGATCCCGTTCATAAGGGCGGTCATCGGCACTGCCGAACAAATAGGTCGAAGGTTCGTTAAGCAGGTTCCATGACTGGCCATCATGCAAAGCCGCAAGCCCCTTTGCGTTCCAGTTCGCAACCCAGTCGGGATAGGCCTTGTAGTAGTAGCCGCTGCTGACAAAGTCACCGCTGTCGGTCGAGTACCAGAACGCCTTACCCGAATGCCCGGCAAGCGGCACGGCGCCGCGGTCTTTGCCCGAGACCGAGAATATCTTCGCCCGCCCGCCGGTATGAACAAAAAGCTCATCCGAAAAGGTCGATGCCAGTATCGTATTTGGCGAGCGCCCGTTCGTACGGGACGCCTTTTGCGTGGGATCTAGTTGCGTGGCGGTTTTCTGGATTTTTCGCGTTGGCAGCAGCGGGTGTGCGGGATCCTCGATATTGTAGACCAGTTCGCCGCTCTCACGGTCAAGCCAGACATTGCCGACCATGCCGTGTCGCGAAGGAGAAGTCCCGGTCGCGAGAGTTGTGTGGCCGACGATCGTTTCGGTATTGGCGTGTTGATAGTGTGCATTGTTGAACACAACGCCCTCAGTGAGCAGGTATCGAAATCCGCCCTGCCCGAACCGGTCGCCATAACGGTTGAGCAGATCGCCGCGCAACCCATCGACCGTGATCTGCAGAATCAAACGTACCTCCTGACCGGCATGCGCCAAACCGATGCTGGCCAGAGAAAACGAAACAAATACCAGCCCTACTGCCCAAACACTACGGACCTCACGGATCATGAGAGAACTCCTGGGTTGGAAGCGATGCGAAACCATAGTGGGAAACGCAGCGCAGGCCAGCAAGCACGGACAATACAATCGGCGTCTGAGAAAGATTGCCCTCACCAACCAGGCTTCTCCGATCAGGTGTTTCAGACGGTAATTCCTGGAAGGACCGCCGAGAATCACAAGCGAACTGTCCAACATGTGAAACGCCAACCTTCGCCATTACCGCTCCGCCCGTCGTTTCGCCGCTTGCCGCCCGTACCAGCTCGCTTCGCGCCAGAGTAAGCCGACGTGCCTTGATGAAAGCCGCGGCGTTAGCAGAAACGCTCGCGAAACGCATATTGCAGCGTTCGCTCGTTGACGGCGGTCGACCGCTGCAGTGATGCCACGCCGAACTCGGACCAATCTGCCTGCCCCATGAGCTCGATTGTCTTCCTGACAGCCACGTCGCGAGCACACAGACAAGGTCGCCGTTTAATTGGTCCATTCGTCGCGAACAACCAAAAGGAGATG
>JAUWFF010000371.1 GCA_030607105.1 Filomicrobium sp. | reverse complement strand
GACTGTGGGAAGTTGTGTCCGAGCACGGCAGCTGCCGTCTGGGCCTCGTTGACGATGCCGAGGGCCAGGTAGGACTCGGTCAGGCGCATCAGAGCCTCCTCTACGTGAGCTGTCGTTTGGTATTGCGATGCCACCGTCTTGAACCGATTGATGGCGGCGACGTAATTTCCGCGTTTCAGATAGTATCGGCCAACCTCCATTTCGGCGGCGGCGAGGGTGTCCTCGGCGACCCGGATGCGGTTCGCCGCGGTTTTGGCGTACTCACTGTCAGGATAGCGTGTCTTGAGGATGCGCAATTCTTTCAGAGCTTTGCGCGTTGTCGACTGATCGCGGTTAGGCAGGTTCATCTCATCAAAGTAAGCTGATGCGATGATGTGGTGGGCCAGCGCGGCTTCCTTGGTGCCCGGATGCATTGTCGTATAACGCCGGGCCGAAGCGATGGCCTCGGGATACTTGCCAGCCTTGTAATAGGCATAAGCCGACATCACGATGGCGCGTCTGGCTTCCGGAGCGTAGGGGTGGTCGCGGTCAAGATCCTCGAATTTCGCTGCCGCGCGATTGTGTTTGCCACGGGAGAGCAACGCGTCAGCGTCGGCGAACATTTTCGCCGGTGGATCCGGGTTCAAGGCTTTCGAGAGGTCATTTGATGAGGCGCAGCCGGTGACGGTCAACAGACTGCACGCTATCAGGAGCCATGGGTAAGCGAGATCGGCACGAATGCGGTGGGATCCGTTGCAGCTTTCGTCCTTCATGGTCCGGTTCTTCACGAATTCCCAACCTTAGTCCTGCGATGCGCTTGAAACACCTGTTGCCTTAGTCACGGCCTTGTCTTCGTCTAGGACGCGCTGCTTTGCGGCGGGCATGGGCGCCGAAACTGTCACCTGCAAGCAAGTCCTGCCACGAATCAAGGTGCATCCAAACGCTATCTCACTTCGAACACCCGGTCGCCGATTCGGTGTGAATGATCCCCATTTCTCAAATGCTAAGCTAAGGGCTGTCTAGTCCTGTGTGAACAAGTCCTCAGGAGCAATATGGCCCGTCAGGATTTCAGTGCGTGCCCGCGTAGGCTGCCGGATAGGCGAAGCTGATCGGGTTGGTCTCGCGAACCTTCGGTGCCTGGACGATTGACCACGCGGTCGTGTCGGCCAGAAGGGCCTTGACGACCAGCGAGTTCAGACGATGACCGCCGCGAACCGAACGGAATGCGCCGAGCAGAGGCAGACCGGCCAGGGCAAGGTCACCAACGGCGTCCAGCATCTTGTGCCGAACGAACTCCTCGGGATAGCGCAGTCCTTCGCTATTCATGACGCGGTCGTCGCCGATCGCAACGGTGTTGTTGAGGTTGGCGCCCAGAGCCAGACCGTTCTTCCAGAGATGCTCGACGTCGCGCATGAAGCCAAATGTGCGTGCGCGGCTCAACTCGTGACGGAAAACACCTGGTGCCATCTCATAAGCAAGACGCTGTCGTCCAATGATTGGCGAGTCGAAGTCGATTTCAATGTCGAGGTGGAACCCGGTGTGAGGGCTAATCTCACCGAAGCAGTCACCGTCTTCGACGCGGATCGGCTTCAAGACCTTGAGGAATTTGCGGGGTTCGGACAGCTCCATAAGGCCGGCGTCATCAATGGCCTCGACGAAAATCGCCGAGCTGCCGTCCATGATCGGCACTTCCTGGCTATCGATTTCAATGTAGCAATTATCTACAGAAAGACCGCGAAGAGCTGCGAGAAGATGCTCTACGGTGCTGACGGTATTGCCTTCGTCGTCACCAATTACCGTGCACAATGTCAGGCTCTTTACATTGTCCACTCGCGCTTCGATATCAGAGATTACGCGACCACGGTTGGTTACAAGAAAACGAAGTCCAGCATCGGCCTCAGCCGGATGCAAAATTACCGATGCTGGAGCTCCGCTGTGCACCCCCGTGCCAGTCAGCTCGATCTCGCGCGCAACCGTAGTCTGGCGCGAGCCGATAAAACGATTCGACATGAATGTCGTCCCTCGATGCCTGCCCAGGCAACGGCCGTTTATTTTAAGTGTAACGGCCTGCCACCCCCTAAGTGAAAAAACCTCGTCTCTTCTCCAATTATGGACCTCAGCGCTACCCCGACTAAGCTGAGAAAAAAGACTCAATTTCTCCCGTTAATGAAATTTACGATACCCTCGTGCAACAGGCGGCACAAATCACGCTTTCTTACACTCTGTTACTTTTTTGCCGCGAGAATATGGCCGGCCAACGGGCGTTTGCGGCATCTCAGCTTCTGTGTTTTTTGTGGGCATAAAAGCGATTTCTTTCAATAGGTTGGGCTGAAGATTCCAATCCTTTGTGCACAGATTGCTCAGGGCTTTGCAGAGGCGCTTCGGAGGCCTGTTCCTCCGTATTATTACACTGTGTTACACCTTCTGCTTTGCCCGCGCCGTGCTCCTGGAGAGAATCACTTTGGCGTCGCCCGAGGCCGGCCAGGCGTTCGAATAGGCCTGGCTTGCGTTGAGGGCCGTCGGTTCCGGCCGCTTCCGCGTATGGATCTGAGCCAGATTGCTTTGCGTAATAGTCCCGCTGACCAACGGCAGGAAAGTCCTCAACGTCAGGCATTTGTGTTCGACGGTGGATCTGCTGGGTCTGGCGCGCCTCGAAGCGTTCGGTGTCGTCCGTCCGCCCAGAGCCGTGCGGCATCCGGCGCGATGGCTCCTGCTGAACCGCGGGGGTAGCGAGTGCGGGGGTGCCTGCTTCGATGGTGACACCCTCAGGGGATCGCCACAGAGTTGAATTGTTTTCCGGTACAGCTTTGCCCTGGACGGGTGGAGGTTG
>JAUWFF010000153.1 GCA_030607105.1 Filomicrobium sp. | reverse complement strand
TCAAGGAACGATCCGTAGGATATCGGCTTTATTAGCCCACCAGATTTCCCCAATACGCCCCAAACGTCCGATCGCGAGGACGCTGCCACATTTGCGACAAAGCTGGCGGAGAAGAGTCGGCTTGCGTAGGGGGTGCTGGGGAATCCTGCCTCCGGGGGTCTGATTACAGCTCTGGAGATAGGACGTCTGATGAGAGCAGCCGTTGCGAACTTCTGTTTACAAGACCTCAAGCATGGGCCCGTGTGCGTATCGCGCTGGTTCATCGCCTGCATTGCAATATAGGCACTATGGCGCGGGGCTCTTCGCTATTGTGATAATTCTCGCCTCGGTCCTCCCTGACGAAGTGGCATTCTCCACCGAGACGGCGCAATCTGTCGGCGCCAACGCCTGTGCGGAGTGCCACACCAAAGAGACCGCGATCTGGAAGAACACACGCCACCACAGGACCTTCCGCGAAATGCCGCGAAGCAAGGAGGCGCGCGGTATTGCAGGCAAACTCGGCATCAAACGCATCAAGGCCGACCCGCTCTGCCTGGGTTGCCATTTCACCACTCAGAAAAAGCGGAGCAAGACCCGAGTTACCGCGGGCATTTCCTGTGAGTCCTGCCACGGAGCCGCCGACAATTGGCTTAAGATCCACAGCGAATTCTCCGGCAAACCGAACAAGAAATCGGAGACAGCCAGCGAGGCCGCAGTTAGGTGGAAACAGTCCGTTGCCCACGGTATGATCCGCAAGGATGCATTCTATGGCATCGCCAAGAACTGTTACGGCTGCCACGTTGTGCCGAATGAGAAACTCGTCAATGTCGGTGGCCATCCGGCAGGCAGCGCCTTTGAGTTAGTGTCTTGGTCGCAAGGCGAGGTCCGGCACAATGTTTGGTACAACGACGGCAAACACAATGCAGTGGCCGGCACTAAGCGCCGACGCATCATGTATTTGGTCGGACTGACAGTGGAACTCGAAACCGCGCTGCGTGCCATCGCGGTTGCCACCAAGTTCGAGGAATACGCAATCAGGATGGCCCATCGCGCCGACAAAGCGCGCAAGGCACTCCATGCCGCCGCCGAACGGCTTCCTGACGTTCCCGGACTCGCGAGCATAGTCGAGCATGCGCACTCGGCAGGACTCAAACTTGGCAACAAGGAAGCTCTGACTACCGCTGCGGACAAAGTCGCTGCCTCCGCCAAGGCACTTGCCGACCGCTACGACGGTAGCAAACTTGCGGGCATCGATCCGCTCATTCCCGACAAAAGCAAACACGTCGGCGAACCGTCCGACTCGAACTGAGCAAGGGGAGGCAGCATGAGGACATTCTTCCTGAAAGCGCTAATGGTTACGCTGGCATTCGCCGCCGTTTTCTGGCTCACACAGGCGTTCGAGTTGCGCCTCTTGGACCCGGTATTCATGACAGGATGGGTACTGGCGATCGCAATGGTCCTGCAACTCGTCTTGCGTCTAAAGAAACACATGCCGCAGCTTATACCAGGCGGCCTGCCAGGTTGGGCCGAAAGACACATCGCGATCGGCCTGTTCGCCGTATTGATCTTCGCTCTCCACATCAATTTCTCGCTGCCGGAAACCGCCCTCGAATGGGCCCTCTTCACGTTGTTCGCGGCCGTCGCCGCAAGCGGCTTGATCGGGCTCTATCTCGTCAATGTCATTCCACTGAAACTCGACCATGATGGAACATCGGAGCCGTCAGAAGCCACACCAGCGGCAAGGGCCCGCATTGCCGCATCCGCCGTCCGGCTCGCGATTCAATCCGTCGAGCAGTCGGGGTCACGCGCGATTGTTGACCTCTACACCGAGCGCCTTCACGAGTTCTTCGACCGGCCGCGCCACGCCCTCGCCCATCTACAGGGATCACGCCGGCCACTGAAGCAGCTCGAGTTTGAAATCGAGGCGGCCGAACGAGACGACCGCCTATCGCCGCACGATCCACTTGATGAATTAAAAGCGCTGGTACGCTCGAAGTACGCGCTGGATAGTCGCTACGCTCACGAGCTGGCGCTGAAGGGCTGGCTTTTCGTGCACCTGCCGGCGACTTACGCCCTCGTCGTCCTGACGCTCTTCCATGTCTGCACGGTCTACGCATTCACCTTGGGCGGTGTCGATGCTACGGCGGCAACGGCCGCCATCAACGAAGCGCGCTGAGAAAGGCGCCAAGACGTCGGAAATTGGGGGAACATGACCGACCACACTAAAGATGGCACGGGTGCGAAGCACCGGGAGTTGACAGGTAGGGTCGCGCGCTGGACGGCGATCCTGATGGCCGGCATCATTGCTCTTTCGCTGGGCTACGACGCGGAGCACGGGGCGCTGACGCCGGGACCGTTGTCGCCTGCCCACCGGGCCGTCAAGGGCTGCGCCGCGTGCCATTCCAATGTCGGCAACGGGCAATTTGGCTGGGTCTCCGCGATCCTGAGCAGGACCGATGCTCATGCCGACAACAGGCGTTGCCTGAACTGCCACAGTCTCGGCAACGCACCGCATTCCCCCCACGGTCTGCCGGCGAGCCGCTTGAAGCAGACAACACAGCGGAAGAAGGAAGAGCTCGCCGAGGCGGCTGATTCAGCCGCTCTAGCAAATGCCGCGAATGGGCTTCTAGATGCCGCGCTGGGCACTTCGGGCCGCAATCACGCCAGCATCGGCTGTGCCACCTGCCATGGCGAGCACCGTCATGCGGGCGGCGCAGCGCACACCGCAACCGATCGGACATGCAACGCCTGCCACCAAGTCGGCTTCGCGAGCTTCCAATTCGACCATCCGGATTTCACGGGCTACCCGTCGGAAGGTCGAAACTCCATCAAGTATGATCACACGAAACACTTCTCGGAACACTTCGAGAAAGCCCGCAAAAACCAACCAGACCTGAAGTCGATGCCCAAAGCCTGCACCGACTGCCATACCCCGGACGCCCGCGGCCAGACGCTGCAACTGAAGTCATTTGACGCGGTGTGCTCGGCCTGCCATCTGCCCCAGATCCTAGGAGCCGACCGAGCCACGGGTCCCAAGGGACTGGCGCTGCTCGCGCTCCCCGGCCTCGACCTTGAAACGCTGCGTTCACGAAAAGCTTCCATCGGAAACTGGCCAGAAAATTCGGAAGCCGATCTGTCGCCCCTCATGCGCGCCCTACTGGCACGCGATGACAAGCGCCGTACAATGCTCACCACGATCGAAAAGCTCGACCTGCTGGATTTGCAGTCGGCAACGGACCCAGAGATCGCAGCCGTTACGGATATGGTGTGGGAGATTAAGGAGCTGCTGCACGAACTCTCGACCGCAAAGGTCTTCGACCTTCTCAATCGCCTTCGGGCCGCTACCAGCAACCCCGTCGAACGGGAGGAAATCACCCGCATGTTCGGGAGCCTGCCACGCGACGTGCTGCTCGCGGCCACGCGGAGTTGGCTGCCTTCCCTTGGTCAGGAGATAGCACGCCACCAGCGACCTGGTTGGCAAAATGCCTTCCGCGCGAAATATGCCAAACGCCAGGCCCTGAAGGGCGACGGCGATAAAACCAAGGCTGATAAACCCGAGCCGCCCGCCAAACCCAAGACCAAGCTCATCCATAATCCGAAAGGCGGCCGCTGGTATGTGAGCGTATTGGGCGAAATCGTCCAGGAAGGGCTCGAGCCGAAAGAGACGCGGGAGGCCACCAGGGGCGAAGTCGAAACACCTCGCAAGGTCGCCGCTAAGCCGCCCCGGCAAGCCGCATCACAACCAACAGACAAGAGGGCTCAATCCAAAACGGATCGACCTCGCCCAGACCCGGTCGACGACGAAACCTGGACTGAATACGGCGGTTGGTATCGCAAGGACTACGCTATCTACTACCGGCCAGTCGGTCACGCCGATCAATTCCTTCGTACCTGGCTCGACTTCAGCGCTACCGCGCCCGGTAGTAAGAATGCCAACGTGCTCGCGCAGGTCTTCGAAGCGTTGACACACGAAGAAGCGCAAGGCCGCTGCACCAAATGCCACACTGTCACGCAGGGGCCCGACAACACGCCACAAGTCACCTGGGCCGCACGAGCAGCCAAGCAATCTCAAGAGATTAGCGACAGGTTCACGCGCTTCAGTCACGCGCCGCATTTGTCGATGCTCGACAAGCGCGGCTGCCTGACATGCCACGAACTTCAAAAACCGAAAAAGCTCAATAAGGCAGCGACCTCAAAGCCGTTCAAACCGGTGGCAGATGTCCCCAGCTTCAAACCAATCACCAAAGTCACGTGCGTTGCTTGCCACGCATCCGGAAAGGCGTCGCATGACTGCAAGCAGTGCCACACCTATCACATTGCGCCAACTGGACCGCCGCTAACGCCCACCCGTCTGCCGATCGAGGTCTTGAATAAGCAGAACTAGAGCTGGTATTACAGCTCCACGATCAGGTCGCTAACCGGTCGGGCGAGACAAGGCAGGCATGTGCCAGCTTCGACAGCGGCCGCTGGGGGAGAGGTATAGGTAACTTCTCCCGATCGCAGCCGGACCTTGCAGGTACCGCACTGCCCGGCGCGGCACGATGCTCGCGCCTCTACTCCGCAAGCCTCTGCGATATCTAGCAACGAGCCATGATGCGGCTCCCAGACGACACGGCGCTCCGAGCCTGAAAATGTGATTTTGAAGCGATCACTACGGGCCTTGCGCCGGTCCCCACCGGACATTGCGCTGCTTCCCGTGCCTGGTATTGCCGATTTCGCAGCGGGGCCCCCAAAAGCCTCGGTGTGAAGATCTTCCTCGGCCACACCCAAGCCGCGCAAATCTTCCTTCACCGACGCCATCATTTGAGATGGGCCGCATAGGTAATAAAGATAGTCGCGCGCACCAAGCAGCGGCTTTAGCACC
>JAUWFF010000240.1 GCA_030607105.1 Filomicrobium sp. | reverse complement strand
AAACATTCTGGAAACCTGCGTGGATGAGATCCGCGCGGCGACCCCAAGCGGCAGCCTGCTCGTTGAATTTGGGTCGGGTTCGAGTACGAAGACGGAAATCTTACTTGCGGCGCTCGACCGGTTGGCGGGTTATGTCGCCATCGACATCAGCCCGTCCGCTCTTGAAGAGGCTAGAGAGCGCCTTGCCGCACGCTTCCCGGAGCTGGCGGTATTTCCCGTGGTTGGCGATTTTTCCGCGAGTGTGGAGTTGCCGGCGGAGTTTTCTGGGACACCGAAACTTGGCTTCTTCCCTGGCTCAACGATTGGCAATTTAAGGCCTGTTGAAGCGGTGAAGCTTCTTGCCAACATGCGCCAAATCCTCGGACCGTCCTGCCGGCTGGTCATCGGTGTGGACCTGCGAAAGGATCGCGACATTCTGCTGGCCGCATACGACGATCCACAGGGTGTGACGGCGGCATTCAATCTGAATTTGTTGGCGCGGGCCAACCGCGATCTCAGAACGGACTTCGATCTGACCAAGTTCGAGCACCTAGTTACTTACGACTCCGATCTTGGGCGGATCGACATGAACGTCGTCAGCAAATCAGATCAAATCGTCTGCGTGCTCGGGCATGAGATCGCGCTTTCAAAGGGTGAGCGGATCCATACTGAGCACTCGCATAAATACGAAATCGAAGGGTTCCAAGAGTTGGCGCGGCAGGCTGGTTGGTCGCCCATCCGGTTCTGGACCGACGAGAAGCACCATTTCAGCGTGCATGAGTTGCATGATCCCCCATAGGTCCATCCGGTTCTGGCTATGACCTGACCGGCGAGCTGGCGCACCAAAAAAAGCGATAGGAACGAGGTGACGGCGACGGAAAGTACGCGCTAGTCTCTGTCGGCAAAGTCAGCCACAGCACCCGCCGGACAAATTATGAGAACAGAAACGCCGCGCGCTATCCGACTGGAAGATTACCGCCCCCCGGATTTTTTTATTGATTCAGTTGACCTCAATATCTCGCTGCATCCCACGGATACCATCGTCCGGGCCAAACTTAAAGTGCGGACCAACCCGAAGGCGAAACGCAAGCCCAAGCAGCTACGTCTAGACGGTGAGCACATCGGCCTGGAAAGCTTGCGGATCAACAAAAAGGAACTGGAGCGGGGTTCGTTTCGCGCGACAAAAGGTAGCCTGACGATCTCCAATCCGCCGACCAACCGCTTCGAGCTTGATATCACAACACGTATCAATCCCGAGGCCAACAGGGCCTTGCAGGGGCTTTATCGCTCGCGCGGAGTTTACTGCACGCAGTGCGAGGCGGAGGGCTTCCGACGCATTACGTACTTCCTCGATCGGCCGGACGTTTTGTCGACGTACCGCGTCCGCCTCGAAGCCGACCTCAACGACGCCCCAGTACTGCTGGCCAACGGAAACCTTATGGAGCGTGGGACGCTGCAAGGCGGCCGGCGGCACTACGCCATTTGGTATGATCCCCATCCCAAGCCTTGTTACCTGTTCGCAATGGTCGGAGGCGACCTTGGCTCCATCGCATCAAACTTCAAAACGATGAGCGGCCGTAATGTGGCGCTCACCATCTATGTCGAGCACGGCAAAGAGCAGCGCGCTGCCTGGGCCATGGATTCATTGAAACGATCCATGCGCTGGGATGAAGAGAAGTTCGGCCGCGAATACGACCTTGAAGTTTTCAACATCGTCGCGGTTTCGGACTTCAACATGGGCGCCATGGAAAACAAGGGGCTCAACATATTCAACGACCGGCTCATTCTCGCCAGTCCCGACACGGCCACTGACACGACGTATGCCGCCATCGAGAGCGTTGTCGCGCACGAGTATTTTCATAACTGGACTGGAAACCGTATCACGTGCCGCGATTGGTTCCAGCTTTGCCTCAAGGAGGGGCTTACAGTCTTTCGAGACCAGGAGTTCTCGGCTGACGAGCGCTCGCGCGTGGTTCAGCGCATTAGCGACGTGCGTCAGCTGAAGGCTGTCCAGTTCACAGAGGACGCCGGACCACTGGCGCACCCGGTGCGGCCAAGCAGCTACATTGAGATCAACAACTTCTATACGGCGACAGTTTACGAAAAAGGCGCGGAAGTCGTGCGGATGCTGCAGACCCTGCTGGGACAGGAAAGTTTTCGACGCGGTATGGACCTATATTTCCAGCGCCACGATGGGGATGCGGCGACGATTGAGGAATTCCTCGCGTGTTTCGCGGAAACCTCGGGGCTCGATCTTAGCCAATTCAGCCTTTGGTATGACCAGTCCGGGACACCGGATCTCAAGGCGGCGTTCTCTTATGACCGGCGCACAAAAACTGCGAAATTGACCGTCGAGCAGTCTGTGCCGCCAACGCCTGGTCAGCCAATAAAGGAACCCATGCTGATTCCGATCCGGCTGGGTCTTGTCGGCAAGCGCGGCGATCTTCCACTTGAACTCAAGGCTAACCGCACGCCTTCGAGTGACCTTGTCCATCTGACCAAAAAGCGCCAGACATTTTCCTTTGTGAATATCCCCGAGCACCCGGTCCCGTCCTTGTTGCGGGGCTTTTCGGCGCCGGTGAATCTGGCCATTGATCTCAGTGACAAGGACCTCGAATTCCTGCTTGCCCAGGACAGCGATCCGTTCAATCGCTGGCAGGCGGCAAATACCTTCGCGACAAGGATCATTTTGCGTCGTGTCGAGAGCCTAGCCGAAGGGAAGCGGCCGGCTAGCGGTCAAGGGTTGGCGCGGGCTCTGGGCCATGCCCTGAGCGACGACACGCTGGACTGGGCGTTCCGGGCCGAACTGATGCAGTTGCCAAGTGAAAACGATATCGCCAGAGAGCTTGGCCGTAACGTCAATCCCGATCATATCCATGCCGCGCACAAGGCTTTGTCGAGCCTGCTTGCGCGGCGGCTGGAGGAGCAGCTGCTTGATGTACATGGCTCACTTGCCGGCAAGGGGAAATTTTCTCCTGACTCAGAGAGTGCCGGACGTCGGGCAGCTCGCAATGCAGCGCTTACCCTGTTGACGAGTCGCGGTCGGAAAGTGGACCTTGAGCGGGCTGCAAATCACTACTTCTCAGCAACAAACATGACCGAGGCGGCGCATGCATTGTCGCTGCTTGCTCGTTCTAGTGGTCCGCAGCGCGAGGCTGTACTGAAAGACTTTTTTGAGCGCTGGAAGGGCGATCACGTTGTAATCGACACCTGGTTTGCGGCGCAGGCGGTGTCACCGAGGGACAGCGTCATTGATGATATCGAGAGGCTGATGTTGCATAAGCCTTTCGACATAACGGTGCCTAACAAGGTGCGCGCACTTATTGGAAACTTCGTGATGCGAAACCCCGTGCAGTTCAATCGCCGGGATGGAAAGGGGTACCAGTTTGTCATCGATCAGGTGCTGGCTATCGACAAGTTCAACCCGCAGATTGCGGCGCGCTTGCTTAACGGCCTGAGAAGCTGGCGAGTACTGGAACCGGTTCGCCGCAAGGCTGCGAAGAAGGCGCTTCAGCGACTGACCGAGCAGGACACTATCTCCCGGGATACGAGTGAGATTGTGGCCCGGATTCTTCAGGACTGAACCTTCGAAGACCGTTTTCGTTCTTCTGATTTAATCTCCTCGACACGACCCCGCGAAGCATCGACACTGATGCTGCGATTCGTAGGTAGGGGGTGCCCACGAATCGATTCGGTCGGGGCATTTCGTTAAAAGGGAAGTCGGGGGCAATGGGTATGGAGGGGGCTTTGTCCGCCAGGCCAGAGGGTGTCGCTGTGTCTACTGACGGGCGGGGCGTCCGGCAAGTTGGGCATATCATTGAAGGTCGAGCCGCCCTTTGGAAGCTCGGGAGCGCTGTCGCTCCAACAAGTGCCGCGATGCTTGCCT
>JAUWFF010000277.1 GCA_030607105.1 Filomicrobium sp. | reverse complement strand
GTCTCAGCAGAACCTGCGTTCATCAGTTAAACCACTTGTTTCCCACTCATGACGGCGATGGCGCCGCCGGCGGCGTGCGGGAAGCCTGCCGCACCGATATTCTGGCTAGCAACAAATTCACTCAAGGGCTACTGCTCCGGTCAATTCGCCCTTCAGCGAAAGGGCGCGACGATCAAGTTCCACAATCGGGCCGCCCGGCACCGCAAGGCCGCGCCCGATAACCTCGATCCGCTGGCCGCCACCTGCGCCGAGGAAGCGTATCAGGTTGTATCGGGCCAATGACCCCGCCCCCTCCGCCGAGGTGGCCATTCCCGCTGATGCAATGCCGAGGATCGGCACCCGACCGTTTCGAGAGTCGAGCCAGGCAAGCGAATTGGTGTGGTTATGACCATGCAGCACCAGTTCCGCGCCGCACTGCTGAAGCATACCCTCCAGCGCATCTGCATCCCGCAACCCCCGCCGCCGCGACGTCAGTCTGGCCAATGGCGGATGATGAATGAGGACCACCCTCACCAGACCCAATCGCTCGAGTTCCTGAAGAATGCTCTGCAATCGCGAAAGCTGCGCATCGCCCAGCGCCCCGGCGGCGACAAATGGAGGCGTCGGCACGGCCGAGTTGAGCCCGATCAACGCAACCAAGCCCAGCCTCCGAACGAAGGGAAAACCGTCCGCTCGGACCCCGGTCTCACGCAGCAACTGCTCCCCAAACGCATCCGAACGCATGTAGTCGCACCACCGCGCAACCCCGGGATCGCGATGCAACCGCACATAGATATCGTGGTTGCCGGGGATAACGCTCACATCGGCCTGCGGACCCAGCGCCATCAGCCATTCTGCGGCTGCTTCAATCTCCAAAGGCATGCCCAAGTTGACAAGATCGCCCGTGACCGCAATGTGGTCAGGAGCGTGATCCTTGATGTCAACGATCAGTCGATCCACCAGCACGCTAGAGAAGACATCCTTGCGGCGGCATTGCCAATTGAGGTAGCCAAGGGTCTGCTTCAATGTCAGATGCCGCAATGACAATCCGCCTGACGTCGGCAAATGCGGGTCTGATAGATGCGCCAGTGTTAAGGGCTTTCCCCCCATCGTCTATCCTGCTTCCATGATTTTGGCTTTGTTTGATGTCCGATTGGCAGAAGACGGTATTAGTCCGCTCCGAAGTTTAATTGGTCTCAGCGAAAAAGAGACACCAGAATGAAGCCAAGCGACGTCGTCAAGAAAACGATTCAATACTATTGGCGGACAACCCGTTCTTTGACGCTGGGAGCACAAGCCTGCGTGCTGACCGAAGATAACAAGGTCCTCCTGGTCAAGCACACCTACAGACCAGGATGGCATTTCCCCGGAGGCGGCGTGGAAAAAAACGAAACGATCCGAGGCGCCCTTGAACGCGAACTGCGCGAAGAGGCGAATGTCGAACTGACCGCTGACCCGGAACTTTTCGCCATCTACTCAAACTTTGCTTACTTTCCAGGAGACCATATCGCACTATTCACTGTGCGCCACTGGCGCCAGCCCAAGCCCCCGAAGCCCAGTCACGAGATTGCCGCCCAAGAGTTCTTTTCCATCACGGATTTGCCCGATCAAGTAAACCCGCCGACCCTAGCTCGCATCAACGAGATTACCAGCGGCGCGAAGCCCTCGGATTCGTGGTGACATGACCGCGACCAAGACACCGACTTGCCCAACAAGAGCTACAATCAACCTCCCATAAGCGTGCGCCTGGCGCGAGCAGAGGATCTACCGGCAATCAAGAAAGTGCATCAACGGGCTCTGGGACCGGGCCGTTACGCATTGACGGCCTATCGGGTCCGGGAAGGTACACCCCCGATATCCGACTTCTGCCAGGTTGCTGAATGCGGCAAACACCTCCTTGCGGCGGTCCGCTTCACTCCCGCATCGATCGGCGGACAACACGGCGCACTCTTGCTCGGCCCCATCGCCGTCGATCCCGATCATCTCAACCGGGGTTTGGGCCGCGCGTTGATCGACGCCGGCATCGCCAAGGCGCGCGAGAGGGGCGCACAGCTCATCCTTCTTGTGGGAGATTCCAGCTATTACGGACGACTTGGCTTCTCTCCCGTTCCCCCTGGGCAGATCAAATTTCCAGGACCAGTTAACCCGGCCCGGATATTGGCGATGGAATTGGTCGCAGGCGCCCTCACCCGTCTCACAGGTGAGCTAAGAGCAAGCGAAAGCTTGGGCTAATTCAGGCTAGTCCGGCAGGGAGACCGGCCGAGCACGCCATAGGCCCCACCCAAAAGACCGAACCCATGCCTTCCAGCTGGCTCGTCAGCTATCGATCTCTTTTCGGAAAGACAACAGACAGCCATCAGGACCTTTGACGTGAAACTCACGCATTCCGTAGGTCTGTTCGAACGGCGGCCGCACCCGGCCTTGCGGCAAGTTATCCAGCTTGGACCTGAGCGCACTATAGAAGTCATCAGCATCGTCGAACCAGATATGGATCGATATGCTGCGCAATGTCGCCAAAAAAGCCGCCTCATCGTCGCTTTGCAGCACCATCACCGCAACTTCGCTGCAAACCACCAGTCCGAACTTGCTATCGTCACTGAGTTCGCGCGTCTCGAAGCCCAAGACGTCAACGTACAACGCCAATGTCAGTGCCATATCGCGCACCGGCACAATCGTTGCCGCACCTTGAACAAAGCGTTCGGACCGCACGGTATCGGTCACAGGGTCACCGATGGGACAAACCGCTGCTAGTCCTCAAAGGGATCGTGCATCAGGATCGTATCCTCGCGCTCGGGTGACGTGGACAATAGCGTCACCGGGCACTCGATCAGCTCCTCGATATGGCGCACGTACTTGACAGCCTGGGCCGGCAGATCCGCCCACTTGCGTGCCCCGCAGGTTGACTGCGACCACCCCTCGAATGTTTCCCAGATCGGTTCAACACGGGCCTGAGCATTTTGCCCCGCCGGAAGCCTGTCAATTTGCTGTCCATCAACCCTGTAACCGACGCAGACCTTGATCTCCTCAAAGCCATCAAGAACGTCGAGCTTGGTCAACGCGATCCCATTGATCCCGGCCACCTTGATCGTCTGCCGCGCCAGCACGGCGTCAAACCAGCCACAACGGCGCTGCCGGCCGGTGACCGTCCCAAATTCATGGCCGCGCTCGCCAAGCCGTTGTCCGATCTCGTTAACAAGCTCCGTCGGAAACGGTCCGGACCCAACCCTTGTCGTGTACGCCTTGGCGATCCCGAGCACGTATCCCACGACATGCGGACCGACACCTGAACCGGTTGCCGCCTGGGCGGCCACGGTGTTGGAGGACGTCACGAAAGGATAGGTGCCGTGGTCGATATCCAAGAGCGCCCCCTGTGCACCCTCGAACAGGATTCGTTTGCCGCCGCGACGGGCGCGGTCAAGTAGGTCCCAGACGACATCGACATGCGGAATTATGTCGTCTCGCACCTCTTGTAGCGCCGCCATCAAGGCATCTTGCGAGAACTCAGGCCGGCCAAGCCCGCGCCGCAGGGCGTTGTGATGCACGAGA
>JAUWFF010000130.1 GCA_030607105.1 Filomicrobium sp. | reverse complement strand
GTCTCATACCGGAAATCCCTCGGGTTGAATGAGCAGGCTCGTAACGGACGTCTGGCCAGCAAACATGCCAGTTTAGCAACAAGATTCGGAACATGGCGATCATATATGCACACAAGAGGCTATACCATGGCGTCTTCCGCGTTTTGGTTCCTTCGGTGGAGTGCACGGAAAGATAGTGAAAAAGGGTTTTCCTCGTGTCGCTCAGGCGTAAAAAACGCCATTAAAATCAATGCATAACCATCCCTTGGCTTATGGCTGCTCAAATCTTGACCAGTCCTGAAAATTGATCACGGGGCAGCGGCTGCGGTGCGCAGCCATCGTGACTTGTCAACAAGCTGGGAGCCGCGGCTCCAATCGGTCGTCAAAAGCTGTGTGATTCGCGGCCGCGGCTACATTCCCGAATAATTGGGGCCGCCACCCCCTTCAGGGCAGACCCATGTGATGTTCTGGCTGGGGTCCTTGATGTCGCAAGTCTTGCAGTGTACGCAGTTTTGGGCATTGATCTGAAAGTGGGGTTCGCCGTCCTCACCTTCGATGATTTCATAGACGCCGGCGGGACAATAACGCTGGGCGGGTTCGGAGTACTGGGGCAAATTAACGTTAATTGGTATGCCGGGATCAGTGAGCACCAAGTGTACTGGCTGGTCTTCTTCATGGTTGGTGGCCGAAAAGGAGACGTTGGTCAGCTTGTCGAAGGTAAGTTTGCCATCTGGCTTCGGATAGTCGATTTTCGTGGCCGAGGCCGCGAGTTCAATCGATTCACAGTCCGACTTGCCGTGCCCTAGCGTGAAGCCGAACCCCAAGCCCGGTATGATTGTGTTGGCCCACATATCAACACCTGCCAGCATGATGCCGCCGACGGTCCCGAACCTGGACCAAAGCGGCTTGGCATTTCTCACCGTCTTTAGGTCCTTGCCGACGACCCCCTCGCGGATTCGTCCGTCATATCCTTCGAGCGTGTCGTGGCTGCGGTCCGCTTCGAGCGCCGCGAAGGTGGTCTCGGCGACTTCGATGCCCGAGTGCACGGCGTTATGCGAGCCCTTTATGCGGGGCAGGTTGACGAAACCAGCCGCGCAACCCAGCAATGCGCCACCGGGAAAGGCCAGTCGGGGTATGGATTGCCAGCCGCCCTCGGTGATGGCTCGCGCGCCATAAGCGATGCGCCGTCCGCCCTCGAGGAGTTCGGCGATCAGCGGATGCGTCTTGAACCGCTGAAACTCATGATAGGGGCTGAGATAAGGGTTGCTGTAGTTGAGGTGGACGACGAAGCCAACGGAAACGAGGTTGTCGCCATAGTGATAAAGAAACGATCCGCCGCCGGTGGCGTTGTCCAGAGGCCAGCCGAACGTGTGTTGCACGTAGCCTGGGTTGTGCTTTTCCGGCGGAATCTCCCACAGTTCCTTCAGCCCAATTCCGAATTTCTGCGGATCACTATCGGCGTCGAGGTCGAAGCGTTTGATGAGCTGCTTTGACAGCGAGCCACGGGCGCCCTCGGCGATCAGTGTATATTTGCCGCGCAGTTCCATGCCACGGGCGAAACCGTCGCCGGGTTTGTTATCGGCCCCAATCCCCATGTCGCCGGTCGCAACGCCAACAACGGCACCGTTGTCTGAGAACAGGACTTCGGCAGCCGCGAAACCTGGATAAATCTCGACGCCGAGTGCTTCGGCTTTCTCGCCCAGCCATCGTGTCAGGTCGCCGAGGCTACCAACGTAATTGCCGTGATTGTTCATCAGCGGAGGCATTGGAAAGTTCGGCAGGGCAATCTTGCCCTGGGGCCGCAAGTAGTAGAAGCGATCCTTGTTAACGGCGGTCTTGAGCGGGCAGTCGCTGTCACGCCAATTCGGCAATAGGCGCTCCAGCCCTGACGGGTCGACGACGGCTCCCGAAAGAATATGGGCGCCGACTTCGGAGCCTTTTTCGAGCACAACAACGCTGAGATTGCGGCCGGCCTCCTCTGCAAGCTGGCGTAACCGGATTGCCGCCGAAAGACCGGCCGGACCTGCGCCGACGATCACGACGTCGAACTCCATTGCCTCGCGTTCCGGCAGCGCGCCGTTCGTCTCCGCCATGCGTGCTATGCTCCCCATTGGACCCGTCAAAGCTGGTCGGGTGGCGTGATTGCAAGACCTGACACGCCTCTTTGCCTGTTTTTTTCCACGCCGAAGGCTTTGTGCAGGCTTCTCGCACTACTGATAAGCCTGCTTTAGCGCTAACGTGGCGCTCATGTCGATTGAAACCAACCAAGAAGATCTTGTCGAACTGCTCGCCTTTTACGCGGAACTGGGCGTTGACTGCGCCGTAAGCGAAGAGGCTATAGATTGGTTGCAACACGGTCATGCTGCCCCGGGTGATCCAATTCGCCAAGTTCTGAATTCATCGCCAAATCGCCGCGGCCAGTTGTCCGTACCCAGTCCTACACCGGCACGAGAAAAGACCGGACAGCGGCGCGCTGGCGGTGTTGATGCAATGGCGGCTCTTCGATCTCAGAGGCATGCGTCGGCCTCCGGTGGTGTTGGGCGAAGCCCGTCGGACCCAGGCCTGCTGGCCGCGGGAAGGCTTGCGGCGCGGGCCAAAAACCTCGAAGAGCTACTGTCGGCCCTTCAGAGTTTCGAGGGCTGTGCATTAAGAGCTACGGCGAAAAACACCTGCTTCTATAGGGGCGCAAAAACAGCTCGCCTCATGATCATCGGTGAAGCGCCGGGGCGGGATGAGGATCTGGCGGGGCTGCCGTTTGTTGGCAGGGCAGGACATCTCCTGAACCGTATGCTGGCCGCCATTGGCCTTAACGAAGAGATGGTGCACATAACCAACGTGGTCTACTGGAGGCCGCCGGGAAATCGCACGCCAACCTTGCAGGAGACGTCAAGCTGCCGACCGTTCCTTGAGCGGCAGATTGCGCTTGTCGAACCGGAAGTCGTACTGCTCCTCGGCGGAGCTGCTGCCAAGAACGTCCTCGAGGTCAGCGACGGCATCATGCGGCTTCGAGGCAAGTGGAAGCAGGTGAGCCTTGGCGGGCGTACCTTGCGCGCGCTGCCGACTTTGCATCCAGCTTATTTGCTGCGAACTCCGGCCGCCAAAAGACTGGCTTGGCGGGACCTTCTCAGCCTGCAGCGTACACTTCGAGGACCGTCTTGATTCAACACAGATCGCCTGGGTCAAGTCACCCTTAAGAATTGCGCAAAATTTATCGCAATTTATCATTCAAATTTTAGCTCAGCCAAACACCGTTCGCATATCGTCGCAGTCTCAACTTTGCTGGGGCGAGGTGCCGCCAGGGTAAATTAAGGACGTCCAAGGTGTCTCTGGGAGTGGTCTACCCGCGTCCGCTGCGCTTGGTTGGGATCAGCGGGCCAAGCGCTTCGGACGCGGCTATCTGCGAGTCCTGGGATGTCCTGAACGATTGGATCAGGCGCAAGTCTCTCAGCACCGAGGTTGAGATCGGCTACGTTCTGCTGCAGCATTCGGCGCTGGGAGATGGCGACGGGGTACCGTCTTATGAAGCCTGCATTGAGATGTCGCTGAGCGTGACGCCAAGTGAGACCAGGAAACTTAAGCGTATCAGACTTCAGGGTGGTCGTATTTCCTGCGCAGGTACCGAGGGCTGGCACCATGCGTGCAGATCTCGACAATGGAGGGCACGTCAAGATTGATCTTGGCCGGTCGATCGTCACGGTGATCTTGGATGTAAGGCGGCTTCGGTTCGGAGACGAGGTGCGCAGCAATCTGCTAATCCCCGCTCGCGGTTGCGACATGTTCGGTAGTTCTCGCCGCGCGGCTTGATGATCGTGCTTTTGGGATTGGTGAAAAGCCGCTAGACTCAAGTCGTTGTCGCCTTAATCAATGATGGTGCAAGTAGTGCCTGGCACCCCACCCGTCATCTTGCACCAATCTGCCAGGTAAGCACGGATCCCCATGCCAAAAATTGATGAAAGCCGCCCGTTTATTCCGGTCCGCATCGCGATTCTCACGATGTCCGATACACGGACGCTCGATGAGGACGCCTCAGGCGCGCTGCTCGTCCGGCTTGTGAGCGACGCAGGCCATGAGGTCGCCGACCGCGCTCTGTCGAGCGATGAAGTCGCATCGATCCGTGCGCAGGTGCAGCGGTGGATTGCAGACGAGCAAATTGACGTTGTAATCACGACCGGCGGCACCGGGTTCACGGGTCGTGATGTGACACCGGAAGCCGTCGGGCCATTGTTTGAGAAAGAGATCGACGGCTTCTCGACCCTCTTTCATCAGCTGTCATTTGAGAAAGTAGGAACTTCCACAATCCAGTCGCGGGCATTCGGGGGCGTTGCAGCTGGCACCTACATCTTCTGCGTGCCTGGGTCACCAGGGGCCTGCCGTGATGCCTGGGAGGGCATCCTCAAATGGCAGCTCGACAACCGACACCGGCCCTGCAACTTCGTTGAGATGATGCCGCGGCTGGAAGAGCATCGGCGTGGGTCGTCCTGAGCTGCCGATTGCCTGTCGCTACTGTGTATCACCGTGCGCTGGCAGGTCCGGCGTGCTGACGATCGCTTGACCGGCGATGATCACCAGCCGGCCTTGGCGCGTTCTATCTCAAGGATTTCCCGAGTGTTGTTTGCAGCTGCAAAGGTTGCCTGGGCGAGCGTGCCGATGAAGACCAGCGCAAGGCCGGTGGTGATGGCGGCAAGGCCTGGGAGGAGGCCGCCGATGGTTACTGCAACCTCGTTTCCAACAACGCCCGCAACGGTCAGTCCAATATAGATGAATCCGCCTAGGAGTATCAGCCAGCCAAACAATTGAAAGGCGGATGCGATGAAGCGACCGAGCCGGTATCCTGGCACGAACTCGATTTCTTCTTCGCCGCCCTCATCCGGTTGGGCTGCCTGTGGCAAATTTTCAGGTGTGGTTGCCCGGTCGGTAGCTGGTGTGGCTAAGGGTGCCTGACGGTGGGCGACCTCCGATGAGGGCTGCGCTGGCGGGCCGGTGTGCGGCGCTTCGTGATACCCTGCAGGCGTCACGTGGGAGGGATGATGCGGGTCCGGGGTGGGTTCGGGTCGCCGCTGGCGACGATTCGAGAGGCGTTTGAGCGCCAGACGTGCATCAACAGCCTCCGGCACGCCGGCAAGGTTATCGGCGATGTAGGAGTAGAACTGCGTGGCGTACTCGAGGTTGCCTTCGTGTTCGGCGCGGTGGCCCATCTCCAGAATCTGGGCCGCCGTATATTGCGGGCTGTCAGTCATGCGAAGTCCACCCGTGGCCCGAATTGGGCCACTCCCACCACCGTCATCGTCAT
>JAUWFF010000118.1 GCA_030607105.1 Filomicrobium sp. | reverse complement strand
TGTCTATAAACCCGGGTCGGGCAAGAGGGCCGCCGTCGAACGACCAGCTAATTGAGGTCGGCGCGCTCCACGATGTCGACCCCATTTGAGATCCGGTCGCTGGGATGCAGCACCACGCGGTCACCTTTTTTGAGGCCCTCGAGGACGGCGGCATACTGCGTGTTACGGTGTCCCAGCTTGATGCTCCGCAACATCGCGGTGCCGTCTTCGACGACATAGACCATCCACGTGTCGTTCAACCGGAATAGAGCGCCCAGGGGGACGACGAGCACGTCCTGCAGGTCCTCGATGATGATCCTTGCAAAAACACGGTAATCATGACCGAGGCGTTGCAACGCCTCGCCGATACCTGCCTGGTCGAAATCAAGAATCACCCGGACGCGTTGCTCCTCGATGCCCAGTGCGGAGATCTTGGTGAAGCCAGCAGGTTCAATCCTTGAGACTTTTGCCGGAAGATTGCCTCCTCCCCATGAAGAGACAATGGCGCGGGCGCCAATCGGGACGCGCACGGCGTCGGCGGATAGCAACTCAACGACGAGTTCGAGCTGTTCTGGATCACCGATCTCAATCAGCGGAGTGCCTTGGATGACAATCTGCTTGCTCTTCTTCAGTACCTTGAGCACGCGTCCGCTGACGGGAGACTTCACGGCCATGCAACAACTTTGAGCATAACCGTTGGGGTTGTCATCTTCCGGACCTGTTAACCGAGCAATCGCTGTTTCCAGTTCTCGCTCGTGAAGCACCTTGTTGGCTTGCGCGCGCGCCAAGGCAGCGGATTTCGTTTCAACCTCGATGCTGGCCTTTTGCAGAACGCGTTCGGAGACAACTTTTTTCTTGGACAAGGAGCGGGCTCGTTCGAGATCGTGCTCGGCGAAATCCAGTTCGGCTTTGGCCCGTTTCACCTCGGCCTCGGCAAGATCGACAGAGGCCCTAGCGGCCTCGATCTGCGCCTGCAATTCGCGGCGGCTTCGAAGGTCCAGAAACGGCGGCGGGCTTGGTTCGATGGCAGCGACGGTGGTTTGGCCGCCTTCCACCATGTCACCCTCTTCAAGCGGTGACCTCAACACGCGTCCGGTAATCGGCGCCGACACAACAAAAACGTCCTTGATCCTGGTCTTGCCTTCTTCATCGACGGTGACGCGAAGATTTCCTTCGCCGATGACCTCGGTATCGACGGGGACCGGGCTGGGCGAGAGCGCATAGAAAATGGCGCTGAGGATCATCACCGCTACCAACCCAGTGAGCCCGCGTTTGATCATCGTTGCGCTGTCGGTAGGGCCGGTCACATTCTACTCCCGGGTTTTGAGGGCGGCGATTAGATCGAGGCGATTGATCCTGGTGCGTACCACGAGCGCTGAGATAAACGCGGCCAGAAGCACTACCAGCGACGACCACGCATATGTCGAGGCACTGATGATCAGTGGAATGCGATACAGATCGCTCGTAAATCCGGCGATCATGAGCCATGCGAAGCCGTATCCCAGTGCCCAGGCCAAGGGTTGCGCGGCAAGAACCAGGAGGGCGGTCTCCAGCAGCAGAACCCTGCTGACTTCCGCATTGGTGAACCCCAAGACGCGCAAACTGGCAAGTTCGCGGGCTTGCTCGGAAAGCCGGATGCGGGCGCTATTGTAAACAACCCCAAAGGCGACGGTCATCGCCAGCCCGACGTAGATCGTCACCATCATGCCAATGTTCATCGCGATCGTTTCGCGGAACTTCTGCAGCGAAACGGCGCGCAGCGCGATCGAGGCGATGGCGGGCGTGGACTTGATTTCTTCGAACAAGGCGTCTTCGAAACGGCTATCGTAAGCAACATGGACGCCGGATACCAAATAGCCCTCGTCGACCATCCGATTAAGTGCCGACCGGCTCATAAAGGCGGAGATGCCAAAGTAGCTCTCGACGATGTCCAGGACCGCAACGCGAACGCGGCCCTTTTGCCCGCGGGCCAAGTGCGTGGCTTCGTCGCCTCTTGCCGACGTGCGCACAAAGGGCATATCGACAATGCGTCCGGCGCCGCGCCAACCGCCCAGGATTTCCAGTTCGACAACGTCGCCACGCTTCAGACGAAGCAGTTCGGCAACGCGCGTATCGACGACAAGACCATCTTCGGGAAGTACGATTGGCTTCAACTGGCGGTCGATGACACGAAACAACTGCGGCCTCCGGGGTTTGCCGTGAACGGCGAGCTTCTTTTCGAACTGTCCGTGGCGCATGCGAACCAACACGCTGCGAAAAGGTTCAACGCGCATAACTCCGGGTAAGTTGGCAGCCGCCTGAAGAACGCGCTCGTGCTGTTCTTCGGACAGGCTGAGTGTCGCGTCCTGGCGTTGCGAGAGAAAGAAGCTGACGTCGATCATGTGCTCGATGGAGTCGACCGAGAACAGCGACACCACCATTAGCGCTCCACCGAGCGCCAATCCGAGTATTGTCAGTGCAGCGCGCAAGGGCCAGCGGACGATTTGGCGAAGCGTGATCATGGTGAGCTGCGAGAAGTGCCGGTAAATGCCGAGGCTTTCTGCCCAAAGCTGGCGGTAGCGCGGAGGTGCCGGAGGCTGCATGGCGACCGCGGGTGCCAGGGCGACGACGCTCATCACCGCATACAGAGCACCAAGGACCGCGGCGGCGAGAGAAATTGCAGCCGCAACGGGGTAAATGTCGGCATCGCGCTTGAAGACCAGGAAAGGGAAATGAAAAAACTCCTGGTAGAGCCGCGTGAGGCCGTGCCCGAAATATGTGCCAAGAGCGAAGCCGATGATGATGCCGAGTACCGCGATTATTAAAACCAACTTCAGATAGTGCATAGCGATCGCCGCGCGGGTGTAACCCAAAGCCTTCAACAGGCCGATCTGTTCGCGCTCGAGAGCTACGAGCCGGGTCAGTGTCATGTTGATGAGGAATGCCGAGACAAACAGAAAGATCGGGGGAAGGACGCGAGACATCGCCTTAAGCTGCTGCAGTTCCGCGTCGAGGAAGGCGTGGCTTATCTGGTCTTTCCGTCCATAAGCCCCAGCTCCGCCATAGCGCTTCAGGATCTTGTCGAGATGCTCGATGACGTGTGCTTCGGAGGCGCCTCGCAGGAGTTGGAGCGCGACGGAATTGAAGGCACCCTCAAGATCGAAGATTTCCGCCAGGGCCTCTTCGGACATCCAGATGACGGCATACCGCTTGTCATCGGGGACCAAGTCACCGGGGCCGATGGCATAAATGAACTCGGGGGACAATAGAATGCCCGTTACGGTGAGCCGGCGTTTGCGGCCATTCAAGATGGCCTGGAACTGGTCGCCGATTTCGAGGCCGTGGGCCTTGGCGAAGGCCTCGTTGATCGCGGCTTCGCGAGAAGAGCCGGATGCTGGAAAGCGGCCGGCGCGGACATAGGTCTGATTGAGCCTGGGTGGACGGTGGTCGGGCAGCGACAAGACAAGCCCTGTTACTGGCGGAGAAAAGTAGGGAATGTCCAGGATCGCCGGTTTGGAGATGCGAATTTCCACCGTGCCGATGCCCTTGATCGCCGCGATCTGCTGCTCGATCTGCTTGGGTGCGCGCGTGAGTGAGGCGAAGACGTCTGCGAAGTGGTAGCGCTGGTAATAGGCATTGCGGGTTTCCTCGAGCGACTGATAGGCACCGACTGACAGGACGAGTGTCGAAACTCCTGCCGCCAGCACCATCGCGATGGCGAGGCCCTGTCCCCACATGCGTCGAAGATCTCTTAGGAGTTTCTTGTCGAGTGCGCGCATGTCGGTCACCAGGTGATGGCGGCTGGCTCGAGCCGTTGTTGGTTTTCTTCCACGTGTGTGATCTTGCCGTCGGCGAAGAATGCGACGCGATGGGCGATGTCCTTGATTGACCGGTTGTGGGTGATGACCGCCGTTGTCGTACCAAGTTCACGGTTGACTGAAACGAGCGCTTCGAGAACGAGGATACCTGTCTTGCTATCCAGAGCGCCGGTCGGTTCATCGCAAAGCAAGACTTCGGGCCGCTTGGCGATGGCACGGGCGATGGCGACGCGTTGCTGCTCACCACCTGACAGCTGAGATGGGAAATGGTCCAGGCGGTGGCCAAGTCCGACCAGTGAGAGCGCTTCTTCGGGCCGCATCGGATTGGTTGCAATCTCGGTCACAAGCGCCACGTTCTCGCGCGCCGTCAGCGAGGGAATGAGGTTGTAGAACTGGAAAACGAACCCGACATGCTTGCGCCGGAAGCCGGTCAGCCCAGTCTCATCAAGCCGCGTCAGGTCGGTATTCTTGAATCTGACCGTGCCCGAGGTTGGCCGGTCTAGGCCGCCGAGAATATTGAGAAGGGTTGATTTACCTGATCCTGAAGGTCCGAGTAGGACCAGCATTTCGCTCTCGAACAACTCGAGATCGACTCCGTCGAGCGCCCGCACTTCCAAGTCGCCGGAGTGGTATACTTTCGTCACGGCACGAGCCTGAAATATGCTCACATTTTGACCGTTATCCAAAGACTCGATGGCCATTTTCTCGTCGTCGCTGGGTTTCGGAATCGAAGGCTGCAGCTTTTATCCAACCATCCAACCAATGCGTTGATGCTGATCAACGCGGCGGTCGCGGTTGCGAATGATGCTTGCTAAAATCCAGAGCTTCCCGCCCCGGTGCCGAGGAGGATCAACCGCGGTATTCTCAGTTTCGTCTCAACTCAACAGACCGTGGCCTCGTGCAAAAGACAAGCAGCCATAGTGAAGGTTCGGAAAAGTTGTTGCGGCGCATGGGCCCGCTGCTGCTGACGCTATATGGACTGAGTGTCACGGTTGGGGCAGGTGTATACGTCTTGATCGGAGAGGTTGTCGCACGCTCCGGCATCCATGCACCGTTGGCGTTTCTTGCCGCCGGCGGTTTGGTCGGGTTGTCGGCTGCAAGTTATGCCGAACTGGCTTCGAGATATCCGGTTAGCGCAGGTGAAGCGGCCTACGTGCGGCAGGGGTTCGGCCCTGGCTGGCTGGCGCTGGGCGTCGGGCTCATCGTGTGCGCGACCGGTATCGTTTCATCGGCTGCTCTATTGCGAGGCGGCGCGGGTTATATACAGGAATTTGTTGCGGCACCGGGCTGGCAGATTCAGATCGTATCGGCTCTACTCATCTTCGGGATTGCGTCGTGGGGAATCTCACAGACGGCCTGGACGGCCGCCGTGTTGGCGGTGGTGGAAATCGGTATGCTGGTCGCCATTGCCGTTGCCGGTTTGACTGATCCAGCTCAAGTCGCGACGACGGCCGCTGCGGCGTTTGCAATGCCCGAGCTCACACAGGTTTTCGGCATTTCGAGCGCCATCTTGCTCGCGTTTTTTGCCTTCATCGGCTTTGAAGACATGGTCAATGTCGCAGAAGAAGTGAAGCGGCCTCAGTCCACCATTCCCATCGCGATAGGGGCGACGCTGCTTGTTACAACCGTACTCTATGTCCTGGTGGTTCTCGTGGCTATGTCGCACGTCCCCATGGCCGAGCTTGCTGCCAGCAAAGCGCCACTGACGCTTCTGTCTGATCGCCTGCTGGCGATGGATAGCCGTGTCATCAGCGCGGTCGCCGTCCTGGCTGTTTTCAATGGCGTTTTGGTGCAGGTTGTGATGGC
>JAUWFF010000302.1 GCA_030607105.1 Filomicrobium sp. | reverse complement strand
ATCCATACCGAGCGATTGTTGACGGCCGTACGCGGCTGACTTCTTTAGGAAACCCGGCGATGACCGAACGGCTTCAGTTAGCAATACCCTCCAAAGGGCGCCTTATGGAGCAAGCCACGGAAGTGCTCGGCGAAGGTGGTGTCAAGGTCCGCAAAACAGGTAACGAGCGTGGCTACCGTGGTGAGATCGAAGGCATCGACAATGTCGACGTCCTGTTTATTTCGGCTTCGGAAATAGCTTGGTACCTGAAAACCGGTAAGGCGCATCTTGGGATCACCGGTGCCGACTTGGTGCAGGAGCGAATGACTGATTGGGAGACGCGGGTTGAGATCATCAAGCCGCTTGGTTTCGGGCATGCCGATGTCGTTGTCGCTGTGCCGGACTGTTGGCTTGATGTGAGGACGGTTGCGCATCTGGACGAAATGGCCGGCAGCTTCAGGAACGCGCATGGACGCTGGTTTCGCGTTGCGACAAAGTACGTGAACCTGGCACGGCAGTTCTTTGTGGGACATGGCTTCAACGACTACCGTATTGTCGAGAGCCTGGGGGCGACCGAAGGTACGCCAGCGGCCGGAACGGCTGATTTCATTGTTGATATAACGACGACCGGCACGACGCTGAGAGCCAATGCGCTGCGCATCCTCGACGACGGGGTCATCCTCAAATCGCAGGCCAGTCTGATCGCGTCCAACGCGGCCCAATGGACGCCGCGGATACGCGAAGCACAGAATGAAATCAACTCTCGCCTCGGGGTCTGAGTGCCTGCTACCTGCCATTCACCAAAGACGCATTTGCAGGAACTTGCCACCGACGGCCCAGATGCCGCCGAATACAATGAAGGCTGACAGTGCCAGCAGGATAGCGGCGCGAAACATGGGGCGTGGGACGCCGTCAAGGGTTTTGGCATCGGCGTAGTCGCTTGCCGGTTTGCGCCCGCTAATCATGGCCCTAATCAGCGGCTGACGGCGGAATATGGCGTAAACCAGATTGACCAGGATGTGGATGGCAATCAACCAAAGCGTAACCTCTTCGAAGAGGTGCCGGTGCCAGCTCGTGGCCGCTTTGCGACCTTCCTCGGACAGGTAATGGTATAGCGGGCCTGCGGTCAGATCATTGTGCTCGACTGTGAATAGCCCAAGCATGGCCTGCGTCAGAAGCAGGGCCAGGAGCGCCACGATCATCACCGCGCCAAGGGGATTATGGCCAAGAAACTTGGGCTCGCGGCCGTACCGGACCGCGGAGGCATAAGTCGCCAGCCCAAGAGGCGTCGGGATGAATTTCGCAAAGCGGGCCGTGGAAGATCCAAATACTCCCCACAATAGGCGCCAGACGAGCAGTGTCAGGATCAAGAGTCCTGACCATCGGTGCCATTTGAGGACAGGATCGTCCAAGGCTTCAGAGTACTCGCACGTGGCCCAAGACACGGCGATGAGGATCGCCAGGAGCCAGTGAAAGATCCGCGTTGGTGCGTCCCAGGCTTTGACAGAGCCCGAGTGCCTGTCGCCGGGATCGGCCGGAGGGGCCTGAGGGTCAGATTCTGGCAAGGTCGTCGTCCCGACCGTCACTTCTTCTCGGCGCGGTACTTTTTATGGCATCCGCCGCAGTTGCCGACGACCTTTGGCCAGGTGTCCATAAAGTCGAATTCATCGGTGACGTTGTCCTTGGCCGCCTTAGCGGCTTCCACCAGCTTCTTGAAGCGGGATGTGACGTCGTCTTTGTTGTTCCAGAGGGCCGGCAGGGCTTCGGTTTTGCCGCCGGATTTTGAATCCTCGGGAAACAGTTCGGGTAGCTTTGAGGCCTTTGCGATAAAGACGTCGAGCGAGGCCTTGACGGTGTCAGCGTCGAACGGGATTTCCTGCTTCATCATCTGTCCCGGCTGCTTCGCGGCATCGCCCATATCCCCTAGAAGGTCCTTGCGGGCCTTTATAACTACAAGGTTCTGGGCCATGGCCGTTGAGATGGTGATGACAGTCAGCAAGCCAATAACAAACGAACGAAGCATATGAGGGAGCTCCTTCAGGGGGATCGGCGGATATCCAAGAACTGTACGGGCGCGTCGGCGTACACGTGCTTCACAGAAGGCTGGCACTACCGTCAGGCCTGCGTCAATTGCTCCTGAGGCACGATTTGTTGACGTGGGCTGTCGCTTGGAAGACATAGAGCGTTTGTTGGGCTGCATCGGGGCCAATGTTGGTGGCAAAGCTGGATCTCGTTCACAAACTGCCGGATGGCCGGCGGCTGAGTTACTGCGAGTATGGCGATGCAGATGGCCTTGCAATCGTGGCTCTGCACGGCACGCCCGGATCACGTTACAAGTTCGGCCTTGCTGATCGGGAGGCCCGACGTCTGGGGCTGCGACTGATCTCACCCGACCGCTGGGGATATGGCCTGTCCGATGCTCCACCAGGGGCGCCAGGATTTGGGGAGTATGCCAGCGATATTGCTGAGCTTGCACGGGTGCTGAACCTGTCGCGCTTTGGAGTGGTGGGGATTTCCGGCGGTGGGCCCTATGCGGTTGCTCTGGCTTCGCAAATGCCGGAGCGTGTTGATGCGCTCGCACTGGTCGCTCCGGTGGCACCCGTGTCGAAAGCTGAGGAGCGCGACGGAGTGAGCCTGTTCCATCGGTTTGCGTTTCGCGGGCTGCCGCGCGTGCCGGGGGCTGTATCGCTGGCGTTCCAGTATTTTCGAGGTGTTTTGGCGGTTTCGCCAACTTTGGCAACGCGAACCATGGCGGCGTGTGCGGGGCGGCCGGACCGGATTTTGTTGGCGGATCCTGCAATTCGCAACGATCTTGTGCGAACGTTTCGGGCCGGGCTCTGCTTCGGTGTGAGGGGGGCGGCTAGGGACATGGACTACTTTAGCAGAAGCTGGCCGCTGGATTTCACTGGTATCGACATGCCCGGGAGAATGTGGCTGGGAGGTCAGGACCGCAAGATACCTTTGCCCGCGGCAAGGAAGCTCACCCAACGGCTTGAGAGACTCGATATCGTTGAGACCGCCGACGCAGGGCATTTCTGGGTGACGAAGCATTATCCGAAAGTGTTGGAATGGTTGCGCGAAAAACTGTGTGCGCAAGCCAACGAACACTCAGGCGCTAATTCTTAAACGCTTGGTTCATAGTTAAAAAAAAGCGATTAGGCGGTCGCGCGGCCCAAAAGCCAGCTCAAATCGAACGAGCGCAGCCAAGTCGTTTTTTCACTACGGCCGTGGCCTATCCTCACGAATGCGGCCTCGTAGTCCACCACTGGGCGGTGCTTTGAACGATTCAACTTCGCCTTGGAACGTGGCGTGGTCGCGGGTGTGAAAACGGTATCTTCGGAAGGTGCAAAAACCAAGCCTGCTGCATAGACCGCGGACTTGATAGATTTAGACTT
>JAUWFF010000026.1 GCA_030607105.1 Filomicrobium sp. | reverse complement strand
GGAGAGGGCAAGAGCCACTGCTTGGCTCCTCTTACCTCGTACCCCTACCCGACCTTGGCAACCTTCCCTATCTCTCGCACGAGGTTCTTGGAGCATGTTCGAGCGGCCAACACGCGCCGGGGATGCAATAGGGGTTGCCAGAGCATCGCGCTTTCGCACGAGCTCTAGTGCTGTTTAAGCTCCTGCCATAACAATTATAGAGGCGAGGGGTGAGACGGGGGCCCTCAAGAATACGATACTGACAACTCCACCCTTTTGGCCCCGCTTGCGCGTAGTCGTGCTGAGCGTGAATGCCCGTTGCAAAGACCAAGATTAAAAAGACCGTCATGCCTTTGATGAGCATGAATTTCTCCCAATTGGTGAGATCAGCGCTTGAAGTTTAGCGGATCTGGCAGCTCTGCGATACTTAACGTCTAACCTTTAGTGAACCGTAACCGTCCGGTCTCCACCGCCTTGGCGCATGCTTCAGTCCAGTGCGATCCAGAAGTAGATGGAGTTTTCGCTGGAAGATACGCGCTGCTGTTGCCCGGTTGGTGTAGTTCGGCGGGAAGATGTCGTCGTCTCCACCATCAGTCCGATAACGCTTGCCCAACAAATGTGTCGCCAGCTCGCGGGGGCAAACTGGCGACCATATTTTTCTGGTCGCGAAGAGGGGATGGGGGATCGTGCCGGTGGACCGCGCTGGCATCGAGTAACGGGGGCTCGTGCGCAAATTAGAAATTCTCCCTCTCAGGGATGCTGGCTGCTTTGATCACTATCAATCGAGGTTTTATATCAACAGGCAACGTGCTGATAAGTGCTGCGTCAAATCGACAATCGGAATGGAGTGCTGAAAGGATAGCGTTGCACGTTAACAGGCGCCAAGCCGCCAGATTGAGGGCAATCTGGTGGCCAGGGCAGGGGCCGCTACAGAAGCCAGCTCGTTCAAAGCCGGCGAATACAATTAATGGGCGGCCCGATTGGAACCGCCTAGCTCCTCAACACCGGCAAACTTGCCACGCGCCGCCCGACCGCGATCACGCGAAAGGTTCGCGAACACGCCTCATGCCCTAAGAGTCGATCAACGCCCCACAACAAGTGACACTCGTTGAGCCGGAACGCCTCGCCCAACGGTTCGCTGCCAGCATGAGGACACATACTGGCGGCTTATGCTTGCCGATTTAGGGGGGCGGCAAGCTCGCGCTGGCATGGAGTAACAGTGGGCTGTTACGCCGTCAGATAACGGCGACGCAGGAGGCGTGCTGGATTGGCCGCTGTACGAAAGTACGCGGGGAGGCCAGAAAGGCCGTCTTTCAAGCCGTGGTTGAAGCACTATTACTGATTTGAAATTTCTCGCGACACGCAACGAGTGTTAGGCAAGGGGCCGCCGGGTGGGTCTTGGACACTCCACGCCCGGCGGCCCCTGTGCTCTCCCAAGGGTTCTCCCAATGAGTGAGCAGCACAGGGGTACCTGTGCGAGTCGACCTTATCTGTGGTTTGAATCGGCGCCTTGATGGCGATCAACGAATGATGAAATCCGGCGCTAGCCGGGAGACAATCAGCATTTTGGGCGGGAAATCTCCCAGGCGTTCGAACTCGGACGCAAGTTTGGGACCGCTAGGTCTGGAAATTAGACCGCCGCCGAACCAATATCCAAGCCGAGCCATCCAATGGGAGCTGACCATTCCTGGGCGAAATCGAGCAGGGAGGACGGGAGAAGGCGCGGAAATATGCGCCGGAGCATCTGCTCGTTCAGGCGCCCGGTCTCGACTGGTTTCGAGAGTGGCTGCAATGTTACGGCTCTCTGTTCTTAGGCGAGGAAACCACAGCGGCGTTTGGCGACAAGTCATCCGGTCCAAAACCTGTGTTGTCCACGTCCGGCGCGGCGCGCTACACTGGCGGCCTAAGCGACCGCGAATACGTGAAGCTTGTCACTTGGCAGCGTGCAAGCCGGGTCGGCGTCAAGCCTGTGGCGGAGGCATCGGTACGAATTTCGAGACTAGAAGGCATGGAGGGGCACGCCCGGACAGCGGATATCTGCTTGGTGAAATACTATCCGGATGAGAGCTTCGATCTGGAGGAAGCGCAATGACCTATCGCTTCTCAGTGGATGGTCGCATTGCCTGCGTCACGGGCGCCAGCAGCGGGCTCGGCCGATTTCTGGCGGAGGTAATGGCCGAGGCGGGTGCAGCTGTTGTTGGGATCGCACGCAGAAACTCAGAGCTAGAGTCCTGGGTGGGCGGCGTGCGAGCAGCCGGCGGGCGCGCTGCTATGGTGCAAGCGGACCTGTCGGATCCTACTTCGCTCGATGAGGTGGTGCGCCAGGCGGAGATGCATTTCGGCGCCCCGGATATCCTGATCAACGCTGCCGGCATCAATCCGAGACAGCATGCCGACGACCTGACCCCGGAGACTTGGCGCCACACATTAGATTTGAATCTATCAACTCCATTTTTTCTCGCCCAGAAACTTGTGCCGGCGATGGCTGAGAAAGGCTGGGGCAGAATTATCAATATCGCTTCGCTACAGTCGCAACGGGCGTTCGTCGACGGTCTGGCTTATGGCGCCTCCAAAGGTGGTATCGCGCAGCTCACGCGTGCCATGGCTGAAGCTTGGTCCGGCAGAGGCATCATGTGTAACGCACTTGCGCCTGGTTTCTTTCCTACAGAGCTTACTGACCGCGTCTTCTCCGACCCTAAGCTGTGCGATCAGGTTGCCGCGCAGACCTGCATCGGTCGCAACGGACAGATGGAGGATATCGCCGGTCCAGCACTCTTCCTGGCATCTCCTGCATCCGACTACGTCACCGGCCAGGTGCTAGCCGTCGATGGCGGCTTCACCGCCAAATGAGGCTTTGATGAAAGCGCTCGTCTATACTGGACCGAAAAAGGTCAAGTTTCAGGAAGTTCCCGACCCGGTGCCGGCACCCGGGGAAGCGATTTTGGAAGTGGAGGCCGTCGGAATTTGCGGTTCGGACATGCACGCCTTTGTCGGCCATGACGAGCGACGGCCGGCCCCGCTCATTTTGGGGCATGAAGCTGCCGGCACAATTCTGAGCGGTCCTCGTAAGGGTACACGCGTAGCGGTTAATCCGCTTGTTACGTGCGGCGATTGTGAAGATTGCCTGGACGGGCGAACGAATTTGTGCGCGACGCGCCAGATTATATCAATGCCGCCTCGTGAAGGCGCGTTCGCGGGTTTGCTTCGCATGCCCGAAGAAAACCTTCTGGACATTCCGGACAGGCTATCGGCTGACAGAGCCGCATTGACGGAGCCCATAGCCTGCGGCTGGCATGCGGTCAATCTTGCGATGAAGGCCTTGCGCAGGCCACTTGCTGCGGCACGGGCAGTTGTGCTCGGCGGAGGCGCCGTCGGTCTCGGCACCGCGCTCGTTCTGGCGGCCCGCGGCGCAGCCGACATCTTCATTGGGGAAACGAATAAAGCGCGGCACAAGTTGTTACGAGGCGCAGGCGCGTTCAACGTTTACGATCCAATCTCCGGTAACGGACCGGATGCCGGGAGCGCGCAACTCGTGATCGATGCATTTGGCGGCCCAGCGACCCGCAAAGCGGCTAGCGCCCTTGTTCGTTCCGGCGGGGTCATCGTGCATATCGGGTTGGCCGGGTTCGAGGGAGGCCTCGATATTCGCCGGATGACACTACAGGAGGTGACCTTTATAGGAACATACACTTACACGGCACTAGATTTTCGCGAGACTCTCGCGACCATAGTAAAAGGTAGACTTGGGCCACTTGATTGGATCGAAACTCGTCATCTTTGTGATGGTCAGAATGCCTTCATCGACATCCTATCGGGGAGTGTTGCTGCCCCTAAAATCGTCCTGCGTCCATAGCGCTACGCGCTTTGAAAGGTCAGTGATATGCGAGTGGGACTGCTGAGGCGCCGCTGTTTTGCATGTCATTGTAGTGGGTGTACCAAGTCAGGCAGTCAGCTGTGGCCGTCACGGGCGATCAACGGCAGGCGTCAATACGAAAACGCATGCGCTCGCACTGGTGTTGCGGCATCATGGTGGTATTGCAGAAGATATAAGCTGCTGTTAGCAGAAGTGACTTGTAGCAGGAGTGACTTGGGCTCACTACGAACGGGGCCATACCGGATTACAGATTGTTGGCCGCTTTGCATGTAACGGCTCGGATTGCGGACATTGAACAGAACGTCGCGCGCCAAATTAACACGCAATTGGTCATGGTCGCTTCCTATAGCGGCTGCACTCCTGCTCCTCGTCGCCTTCAGTCACATCGTTGACGGCAACGCGTCATGGCTGCTGGCGATAGCGGCGGTCCTTTTAGTCGGGACTGTATTCGCGGCCGTCCATCACGCGGAAGTCGTAGCGCTCCGCGTCGGTCAACCTTTTGGTTCAATACTTCTAGCGTTAGCGGTAACAGTCATCGAAGTGGCTCTGATCGTTTCGATCATGCTTTCAAGCGCCCAGTATGGCGCGGGGGTCGCCCGTGAAACTGTTTTTGCATCCATGATGATCGTCCTCAACGGCGTTGTTGGACTTTGCCTGCTGGCTGGAGGGCTGCGCTACCATGAGCAGGACTTTCAAGTTCGGGGCGCAAGTGGAGCGTTCGGTGTCATTGGGACTCTGGCAACGCTGGCGCTCATTCTTCCCAACTACACACACGCTGCTCCTGGTCCGGTTTACTCACCGGCACAGCTATTCTTCGTAATCTTCGTGTCGCTGGCACTCTATAGCCTATTCCTGTTTGTCCAGAGTATTCGGCACCGAGATCACTTTCTCGACACCGTTGACGGGAGCGAGGCGGATCACGAAATCGCAGTGCCTGGGACGTTTGAAACTCTGTTGAGCGCCTTTCTGCTCATAGTTACGCTGGTCTGCGTTATCCTTCTCGCCGAGCTGCTGTCATCTGCCGTCAAAGCCGGTGTGGCAGTGGCGGGGCTGCCGCCGGCGTTTGTTGGTGTCGTGATCGCGACACTGGTTCTTATGCCCGAGGGGTTTTCGGCTTTTCGAGCGGCGCGCGCCAATAGACTGCAAACCAGCCTGAACCTGGCGCTTGGCTCAGCTCTCGCAAGTATCGGACTTACGATTCCTGCAGTCTCGGCTTTGTCGCTTTTGCTAGGTACTCCAGTCGCGCTTGGCCTCGAAGCCGAACATATTGTTTTGCTTGTCCTGACTTTGTTTGCAGGCACCTTGACGCTTGCGGCCGGCCGTACGACTGTTTTGCAGGGCGGCGTTCATCTCGTGATCTTTGGAGCTTTTTTGACGATCGAAGCGGTTCCCTAAATAGACTCTTTTGGGGTCCCAAACTCGCTGGCGATGTAAGAAGAGCCTCGGCGGCTGGGACTTCGGTGATGCGCCCGATCGCGGAGTCGCCGCACGGCGCTGCGAAGAAGACCAGAGATAATATCGCCCCACCGATGCACATGTAATAGCGCAGGGCGATATCGGTGGCCGTCAGTTCCCCCCTGTTCTGCGTTCATCAATGAGCGGGTAAACTGAGCGGGGTCCCTTTATTCCTCCCGCTCTCCTCTGGTCATCGCCGATACCAGGTCCGATCGCCAATCCATTCCGGGTAATTTGGCGGCGGCCGCCTCAATCTCGGCTCGCGTCTGACTGTAGAAGTCGATGCCTTCAATAAGGGTATCCAGATGCATGGATGTTAGCCGCAGTCGCTCGGCCAAAATGGCCGCGATAGAGCGGTAGAACCGACCGGCAAAGTCGGAATCCTTATCCATCAGCGCGTTGATGGTCGCCTCGTCGATGAGCCGCAGCCTAGTCGGTGCATCTGCAATGACTCTCGCGCTGGTTGGCGCGCCGTCGACATAAGACATCTCGCCAAAGAATTCGCCAGCCTCCAAGAGAGCCAGCGGCACCATCTTGGCCCCCTCTCGGCGCTCGACCCGCACCGCCCCTGTCTCGATGAGGAAGATCGTCTTCATCTGCACGTTCTGATCAAGCACGACTTGGCCGGGATCAAACGACTTGACCGGGGCCGTCGACAATACTGCGCTCTCCTCGGCGGGTTCGAGGAAAGGAAGAAACCGCGTCGTCTGCGTTGTGGCCACCATTTTTAGCTCCATAAGTCGCGGCTATACAGTATCATTATAATCGACCACGTTGCTTTAAGTAAGGATACTTTTCCTCAGTAGACTCCGTGTCGCTTTCGAGTTTCGTCTAGGCTAGGCTGCACTAGTAGAAACAGTGGCTCTTACCACGAGCCATTAGTATGCGCCAAGGCGCAGGACGGTATCTTACCCGGATCTGCGCTGCGCTTGGTGCTACGCAACGAGAGGTACCAAATGACCAGCCAAGAAGTGGGAACGCGGGAAGGTTCTTGGTACGACGCGGTTGAACGCTCGCCTAGAGGGGTGAAGGGGGCTGCGCGGTCGCTGGCCAGGGCGCTCGGTACAATGCGCCCGGCGGAGACGGAGCCGACATACAAGCCGGCAATTCCGTTTGGTGAAATGCATATCTTCCAGACGATGAGCAAGCACCGTGCTCTGCAAAGCATGTTCTCGCTGAAGAACCCCTTCTACCGGGTGCATGATGGGCGGCTTGGGGCCATCGCCTTGCACGAAGGCCGGGAGCTGGTGAACTTTGCTTCGTATGATTACCTGGGGCTCAACCAGGAGCCGGCCGTTGCCGCGGCCGCCAAGGCGGCGATCGACGAGGGCGGGACTTCGGTGTCGGCCAGCCGGCTGGTTGCGGGCGAGCGAATGTTGCACCGCGAGCTGGAGCAGGAGTTGGCCGACTTTTACGGCTCTGATGCCTGCCTAACCTTCGTCAGCGGTCATGCCACCAACGTTTCGACCATCGGCATGTTGATGGGGCCCGGGGACCTGATTGTGCAGGACGAGCTGATGCACAACAGCGCGATTGTTGGCGCCAAGCTTTCGGGAGCGACCACCGTTAACTTCCGCCACAACAACCTGGACCACCTGGTGGAGGTGCTGCGGGAACATCGCGGCAAGTACGACAATGCGCTGATCGTTGCGGAAGGTCTTTATTCGATGGACGGCGACTTTCCGGACTTGCATCGACTGGTCGAGATCAAGAAGCGCTTCGGCTGCTGGCTGATGCTGGATGAAGCCCACTCCCTGGGCGTCATGGGTAAGACCGGTCGCGGCTCGTTCGAGCACTTCGGGCTCGATCCGCGCGAGGTCGACATCTGGATGGGTACGCTGAGCAAGACGCTGGGCAGCTGTGGCGGTTACATCTGCGGGAGCAACGATCTCATTGAGATTCTGAAGTACCAGGCACCAGGTTTTGTGTATTCGGTCGGCTTGTCGCCGCCGGCGACTGCCGCTGCTCTTGCTTCCCTGAGGATCCTGAAAGGTGACCCGGAACGGGTTGCCAAGGTGCAGGCCAACGGTCAGCTGTTCGTGGAGGAGGCGAAAAAGGCGGGCCTCGACACGATGACCAGTGCGGGACTGTCCGTCGTGCCTGTGATGGTTGGCGATCCGGTGCGCGCGGTGCGTTTGGCGGACCGGCTGTTGGAGCATGGCATCAA
This sequence comes from Filomicrobium sp., assembly GCA_030607105.1. Classification (GTDB taxonomy): domain Bacteria; phylum Pseudomonadota; class Alphaproteobacteria; order Rhizobiales; family Hyphomicrobiaceae; genus Filomicrobium. Next base: position 1,406 of record JAUWFF010000026.1, on the reverse strand, counting down.
TGCCCTGCCGATCATTCATCCGGCGGTGCCGATGAAGGCGGCGCGTCTGCGCTTCTTCATCACCTCGAAGCATACGCCTGAGCAAATCCGCAACACCGTGAGGATCGTGGCCGAGGAAGTGGTGAATGTCGCCAAGCGGCAATCGCTAATCGAGCGGGCCTCAGTTGCCGTCGTGGCCCGCTGAGAGCCGAGATATGGGTTTACAGTAGTTTCAAAATGCCTGAATATCTGTATCAAGAAAACATTGCTTGCAAAGCAGTTTTAAATCCAGCGGTCCCAGGTCATGAGTCCGGAGTACGACTTTTCATGACATTTGAGCACTGTGGTGCCCAAATTGAAAAAACGGTTGATGTGATTGCAGAATTTCGTAAATCAAGCGATCAGTTACTGGGAAGCAACCAATGGTGTCACTAGTTACAGGCGCAAGTGGCTTATTAGGCCACTCTCTCGTCAACGCACTTGTTAAAAAAAATGAATCTGTGCGGGCATTGATTCGCAAGGCTAGTGATGAGGACCTTTTTGATTCAAGCAATGTTGAAACGGTCATTGGCGATTTAAAGGATCCGAATTCTCTTAAGGCGGCTGTCAAAGACGTAGATGTCGTCTACCATTGCGCCGCAACGTCGACTGACTGGGCAGACTGGGATGCCTATTACGGCGGCAATGTCGATGGTGTCAAAAACCTATTGGATGCTGTCATTGCTGAGTCGAAGGATATTCGCTTTGTGCATGTCAGTTCCACGGATGTCTATGGGTTTCCAGTACGTGTTGTGTCGGAAGAGGCCCCCATGGTTGATGTTGGGCTGCCTTACAATAAAACGAAAATCATTGGTGAGAATCTGGTTCAACAGGCATACAAAGAGCAAGGTCTGCCAACAACCATAATCCGGCCGGCAACCATTTATGGCCCAAGGTCAGCTGACTTTATTGTTGAGATTCACGAGCAACTCAAGGCTGGGATGATGCCGCTCATCAGCGGCGGACGTTCGTCTCCCGGATTGATTTTTGTTGATAATGTTTCGAACGCAATGATCCTTGCTGCCAAAAGCGACAGGACGGTCGGTAAGGCGTACAATCTAAGAGATGAAAGCGTACAGTCGTGGAAAGAGTATACCCATGCATTGGCCAAAGCCTTTCAATTGCCACCGCCCCGGCTGAAATTACCTTTTACCTTTGCATTTCCTTTTGCCTGGTCAATGGAAACGCTGCATTCGGTGCTGAAACTCAAGACAAAGCCTCTGCTGACCCGACACGCGGTCTATCTTCTTTCTCGAGACGCTTCTTTTCCGATAGATCGTGCGAAACGAGATTTTGGCTTTAAGTCCGAGGTTTCATTCGAAAGTGGGATTGAAAAAAGTGTGCGGTGGTTTCGAGAGGTTTATGAGCCTCAGCGGGACCGTAGAAGT
>JAUWFF010000388.1 GCA_030607105.1 Filomicrobium sp. | reverse complement strand
CCGTTTCGAAAACCGCACGATAAAAGTCTTTGACTTTCTGAAGTCAAACCGCAAGCGCCTCGTTCACCTCATAGACTTTTATCGCGAAGAGCTTCTTGCCCCATCTTGCGACCGACCAACCGTTCAAGAACGCTGCATACTTGACCCACTCACTTTTCAAATTGTCGATTGCCTTGCGCAGTTCCTGGTGCGCTTCAGCGGCCAGTTTGAGTGCCGCACTACCCTCTGTCAGATGCAGCAAGGTTTCTTGACAGGCAAATTGGGCGACCGCCAAATGGTTGCGATACGCACGCCTGTTGACGCGCTGATCCGCGAGGCAGAGTGCTTTTACGATCATATCCTTCAGCATGCGTTATCGATCAACAAAGTTGAGGCACAAGTGGCTATCGTCGCTGCTTCGACCCTGTTCGGCATGCGCCGCGGCGTGGGAGGGAATTTCCTGGGCCATAGCGGCTGTGGGGAAGGTCGCTGCGAGCATCACCAGCATTAGAGAATTCCTGCCCCGAAGAGCGGCGTATCCGTAAAACAACTGCGGGCTCCGAAGCACTAGGTAACTCTAGTTCTTTGATGACTTGTCAAGCGGATGTTCCAGGAGCCGACCTATCTCGGTGCGGCTACGACTGCAGAACTCTTGAAAAGCGGGCAATGCCGCCTTGTAGTCATCTTCCAATATCACCGCCAGCCGGCTGTTGCGGGCGCGCTTCAAATGCAGTCCCACAAGCAGCCTGGAGCTCCTGGTGTCGCCTTTGAGCATGCTGGTGGAGTGGATTATTTCCAGTCGACCTGGAGGATTTCGAAGGAGCGGGGGCCTTTGGGGGTCGCAACTTCGACGCTGTCGCCGACCGACTTGCCGATCAGGGCCCGCGCGATTGGCGAGGAAATCGAGATCTTGCCGTCACGCAGGTTCGCTTCGAGATCTCCAACAATCTTGTAGGCGGTCGCCTCGTCGGTGTCTTCGTCGACGACCTTGACGGTCGCGCCGAACTTCACCGTCTCGCCAGACATCGTCGCGACGTCGATGACGTCGGCGCGCGAAAGCTTATCCTCAAGTTCAGCAATCGTCGCCTCATTGAGACCCTGAGCTTCCTTGGCGGAGTGATACTCAGCGTTTTCGGACAGGTCGCCATGGGAGCGCGCTTCGGCAATGGCCTGAATGATGCGCGGACGCTCGACGGATTTCAGGCGCTGCAGCTGGGTCTCGAGCTGTGCAAATCCTTCCGTCGTCATTGGTACCCGTTCCGTGGACATTGTTAAAGCCTCCCACGAGGCCCGGCCTTCTGCGGCAGGGCCAAATTCACTTCGATCTTACAAACTAGGGATTGACGCCCAGCCTAACGCTCAGGCCATCATAGGATTATGTTATGCGGCTTGTGTAGCTCTGCAACGGCGCAACTTCGAGGCTGTCGCTTTTCAGCGCACGGATTGCACGTATGACTGCTCTCGCGCCGGCGAGGGTTGTATAATATGGAATGTGGTGAAGCAAGGCCGTTCGGCGGATATCCTTGGAATCCGTGAGCGCTTTGGCCCCTTCGGTCGTGTTGAACACAAGCTGCACCTGGCCGTTTTTCATCGCGTCAACAATATGGGGACGGCCCTCCAAAACCTTGTTTACGGCTTCGCAAGCTACACCGTGCTGCTCTAGGAAACGCTTGGTCCCGCGTGTGGCCATAACTTTGAACCCGGCCTCGGACAGTTCGAGCAGTGGCTCAACCATCCGCGCTTTGTCGCTGTCCTTCACGGAGACGAAGACCGTGCCCGACATGGGAAGTGTCTGGCTGGCACCCAATTGGCTCTTGCCGAAGGCCATCGCGAAGTCGTGGTCGATTCCCATGACTTCCCCCGTTGAGCGCATTTCCGGTCCCAGCACCGGATCGACACCGGAGAAACGGGCAAATGGGAACACGGCCTCCTTCACGGCGACATGACCAAGCGGCTGGGAGCGCAGCTTGAACTCCGCCAGTGGGCGTCCGGCCATGATCTGCGAAGCAATCGAAGCGATAGGAATGCCGATTACCTTCGCAACAAAAGGCACTGTGCGTGAGGCGCGCGGATTGACCTCCAGGATGTAGACCCGGCCATCCTTGATGGCGAATTGAACGTTCATCAGTCCAATGACGTTGAGCGCATTGGCAAGTTCGCGCGACTGGCGCTCCATTTCGCCGATGATCTGCTCACCCAGCGAGTGTGGCGGCAGCGAACACGCCGAGTCGCCGGAGTGAATGCCCGCCTCCTCAATGTGCTCCATGACCCCCGCGATGAAAGTATCCTTGCCGTCGGAGAGACAATCAACATCGACCTCCACGGCATCGGTCAGGTAGCTGTCGATGAGTAGCGGGCGGTCGTCGGAGACGATCAGCTCATTGGGCCTGTTGAGGCTGGCAGACAGTTGCTTGATGTACCTGTCGATCTCGTTTCCATCGTGGACGATCTCCATGGCCCGACCGCCCAAGACGTGCGATGGCCGGATCACGACCGGATAACCTGTTTCGTCGGCGACCGCGCGAGCCTCCTCGGGGGAACGGGCGATGCCGGCGGGCGGCTGCAGGAGCCCCAGTTCATTGATGAGCGCCTGGAAACGGTCGCGCTGTTCGGCAAGATCGATGGCATCTGGAGATGTACCAAGGATT
>JAUWFF010000215.1 GCA_030607105.1 Filomicrobium sp. | reverse complement strand
CGTCAAGAAGGTCTTCCTGGCCGACAACCTGGCTCCGATAGCCGACCGAGCCTTTGAAGCTGGGACCAGCGGGGTGGCGGATTTTGGAACCGCCTGGACCGGGGCGCTGGCTTTCACGTTCCAGCTGTTTCTCGACTTTTCAGCATACTCCGAGATGGCGCTGGGAATCGCGCTAATGCTCGGGCTCGCCTTGCCGGAGAACTTCAGGGCGCCGTACGCGGCCATTGACCTGCGGGATTTCTGGCGGCGCTGGCATATGACGTTGTCACGGTTCCTGCGCGACTACGTCTACATCCCACTCGGCGGCAGCCGACATGGGCCTGTGGTCTTCGTCACCGCCACTATGGTGACAATGGGGCTTTGCGGTCTGTGGCACGGTGCGGGCTGGACGTTCATCGTATGGGGACTCATGCATGGGGCCGGGCTGTTGGTGTGCCGGGCCTGGAGTGAACGGGGGCCACCGCTGCCCGACGCGCTGAGCTGGGCCATCACCTTCCTGTTTGTCATTGTAGGCTGGGTGTTGTTCCGGGCTCCCGATTTCACAACGGCCTCCAATATGCTGGCGGCAATGAGCGGCGCGGGAGGGTTCGGCGGCACGCTCGGGGCGCCTATTCTGCTGGCCCTGGCGGCGGCCTTTTCGACATTCGGACCGACGAGTTACGAGATTGTTGTACGCCGGATGCGACCGAGCCCCTTGCTTGGCGGTCTTACAGCTGTGTCGGCCATCGTGGTGCTGCTGGAGGTCGGCAAAGACCAGCCCCAGTCGTTCATCTATTTCCAGTTCTGATGCATGGAAGCGGGGGCAGGGAAGCGGGCGCGGAGAAGCTCTTAGAGGCGTGAATTGCATGTCGAATCTAATCTGTGAATCGTGTTAAGGACGAGCCGACGGGCCGCCTCCGCCCCATATGGTGTGGAGGCTCAAATTGCGGCCAATTGAAAACCAAACGGGGGAAAGTCTCATGGGTTCGCTCACCATCTGGATGATCTCGCTGGTGGTCGGTCTGGCGGTCATGGTTCTCAGCGGGGCCGCTGGAGATGTGAGTGTCCACACGATCGCGGCCGCTCTGATCGGCGTGGCGATTGCAGCTGTAGCGGTCGCGGAAAACTGGCAGCAGCGCAAAGCCGGCGCCAGCGAAAATGCCGTGGCGGCGTCCACCGCGCGCAACATGGGTCTCGTCTGGGTGTGGGGGGCACTCAGCCTGTTTGTGACGTATTTCTTCATTCTTTCCTGGAAAGAGTGGCTGGTCTTCACGGCCGCCTTCGCGATTGTCGGCGCACTATGTTTGTTCTTTGCAGCCACGCTCGATCGCGATGAGGCTGCGGGGCGGACCGACGAGACCGTGCAGAAGCTTGCCAAGTATCTATCGATCGGGCAGCTCGTCGGCATGGTGATCGCCATGCTCGGTCTTGTTATCGACGGGAAATTCCCGGTGTCCGCAAAGTCGAATCCAGGGTGGCAGGACTGGGCGGCGAACAACATCTTCTTTTTCGGGGCGCTGTCGGTCGCAATCATCACCGCCAACGCACTGTACACCAAGCACCAAAGTGAAAAGGCCGGCGCGCGGAACGCCTGATGAAGGCCATGCCCTTGAAGCCGTTGCGCTGGTTACGCGCGGCCGTTCTGTCTATCGAAGGGCGTTCTATTTCTTGCGGGGTGATATGTCTTTGCAATCGCGCATACCAATGCTGATGCTGGTCCTCGTGGCCAGCGTTGCTTTCATGGTCGGGGCCGTGATCTTCGGGGCAAAATACACTTGCCTTGGTGCAGCTCTAGGCTTTGCGATCATCATCATCGATACGGCGTTCGCCATTAATCGGCCGATCTGGAGCAACGCGGCGGCCGCGATGCGCGACGATCCCGAGGTACAGCTGCACGCGTCAAGGCGCAACGCGAGGCTGATGGCAATGGTCTATGGCTGGGGCGCGCTGGCTTTGTTTGCTATCTACACGCTGACGGAGCTTTGGTGGTTCCATAGCTGGCAATACGGTGCGGCGATGGCATTGATCGCCGCCGCTCTTCTGGGCTTCGTGCATGTCTTGGGAGATGAGGAGAGCCTGTTTCGCTCGCAGGTCTCGCTTGACGTTTCGGCCATGCTTGGTTTGGCGCAGGCCGCGGCAGCGGCCGTCGCCTTGGGGATGCTCGCCGCTTCCGGCAAGCTCGGAAGTGTGAAAGCCGATTGGCCGGCAAATCATGTCTTCGTGGCCGGCGGACTTGCACTCATCGTGATTTCGGTCATCGCGGCGGTCACGCATTTCAAGCTAAGACGCGTGGCTGTCGGGACCTGATTGAAGGGCATGGCGGCGACAGCTCAGCGGTGCTTGAACTTCGGTTTACGCTTTTCAGAAAATGCGGCCATGCCTTCCTTCTGGTCCTCAGTGGCGAACATGGAGTGGAACACGCGCCGCTCGAAGAGGATCCCTTCCGACAAAGTCATTTCATAGGCCCGATTGATCGTTTCCTTTGTCATCATGACTGCGGGAAGCGACATGGATGCAATCTTGGCGGCAATCTTATCGGCTTCCGTGGCGAGTTCCGAAACCGGCACGACCTTGGCAACCAGTCCAGAACGTTCTGCTTCCTCCGCATCCATCATCCGGCCGGTGAGGCACAGGTCCATAGCCTTCGCCTTGCCGACAGCCCGGATCAACCGCTGCGTGCCGCCAATGCCTGGCATGATGCCGAGGGTGATTTCCGGCTGGCCGAACTTCGCGTTGTCGGCGGCGAGAATGATGTCGCATTGCATGGCGAGTTCGCAGCCGCCCCCGAGGCAATAACCAGCGACGGCCGCGATGACCGGCTTGCGGCAGTGGGCTGCTGCGTCCCAGGTCGCCGCGAAGTCCTCCTCGTAGACCTCCATGTAGCTCTTGGGCGCCATCTCCTTGATATCGGCACCCGCCGCGAAGGCCTTCTCGGAGCCGGTGATGATGATCGCACCGACGCCCTCGTCGGCTTCGAACGCGGCAAGAGCTTCGCTCAGTTCCTTGATGAGTTGACTGTTCAGAGCATTAAGTGCTTGCGGCCGGTTCAATGTTATGACGCCGACGCGGTCCCTGGTCTCAGCAATGATTGTTTCATAGGTCATGAGCTGCTTGCCCTTCGGTGTGGGGGATTGAATTCTCAACGTTGGCAGTCCGAGCACAAAAACGTCGAACGGCCGGACTGAACAATCCGGCGCACCGTGCCCCGACAGCCAGGCCTTGCGCAAGGCTCGCCTTCGCGCCCGTAGACGCGAAAGGCGTGCTGGAAGTATCCCAGTGCGCCATCGGCCTGGCGATAATCGCGTAAGGAGGCCCCCCCGGCGGCTATGGCGGCGCTCAGGACCTCGCGGATGGCGGCAACCAGCCGCTCGGCGCGCTCGGTTGGAACGCCCGTTTTCCTGGCCAGACATTGGGCAGCCCGGTTGGGCGATAATCCGGCCTGATGCAGCGCTTCGCAGACGTAGATGTTGCCAAGGCCAGCTACATTGCGCTGATCCATCAAGAACGCCTTCAGATCTGCTTTACGGCCTTGCGCGCGAGCCGCCAGGTAGGCCGCGTTCAACGAATTGCCGAGCGGTTCGGGCCCGAGATCGCGGATTAGCGGGTGCTTTTCGAAGCTTGCCGTTGGGGCCATCACCATGAAGCCGAAACGGCGTGGGTCATTGTAGGTGACGGTTGCGCCGTCCTCGGTGTGAAAGACGACGTGATCGTGCTTTGGATCGGCCCCGTGGTCGTGGATGAATTCGCCGGGCCGTTTGTCGGGACCGTCTGGCGGTGCGATGGTGAAACGTCCAGACATGCCAAGGTGCATGATGAGGGTTTGTCCGCCCTCGATATCGGCAACGAGATATTTCGCACGGCGGGTCAGCGCTTCGATGCGGCGACCTGCGACACGTTTGGCGAACCTTTCAGGCAGCGGGAAGCGCAGATCTGGGCGGCGCTGCTCGAGGCGGGCGATGCGCCGGCCGCTTAACACCGGCTCCAGGCCGCGCCTAACGGTTTCAACCTCGGGAAGCTCAGGCAATGGAAGATGATCTCCTCTGTCGGGAACGCCGCATCGGTTCGCCGGGACTGG
>JAUWFF010000225.1 GCA_030607105.1 Filomicrobium sp. | reverse complement strand
CCGTTTGAGATCTCGGTGGCGGGCTATCCTGAAATGCACCCGGAGAGCAGCAGCGAAGCAGCGGACCTCGATAACCTCAAGGCGAAGGTGGATGCTGGCGCGGACCGGATCATCACGCAGTTTGTTTTCGAACAAGACTTCTATCTGCGATACCTGGAAAAAGTGCGCGCGGCAGGCATCTGGGTGCCCGTGATTCCGGGGATCATTCCGATTCACAACTTCCCGCAGGTTTCCAATTTCGCGCGCAAGACTGGTGCGTCTATCCCGGCCTGGCTTTCGCGGCGCTTTGAGGGGCTGGAGAAGGATCCGGGTTCGACGCATCTGGTCGCCGCGGCGATGGCTACCGAGCAGGTCATGCATCTGGCTGACCACGGTGTGAAACAGTTCCATTTTTACACGCTGAACCGCGCGGATTTGGTCTATGCGATCTGTCATATGCTGGGGCTCAGGCCGTGCGCCGAGGGTCAGCAACGCGCCGCGGATGCGGCCTGAAACACGAAACGGCGGCTTTGATCGCAAGCGTAGTTAGCGGGGAACCGATGAGAAGAAAACCAAGCTGGGACCAGCTGCATCAAGCCGCCAAGGACCGAATCCTCATCATTGACGGCGCGATGGGGACAATGATTCAGAAGCGCAAGCCGACGGAGGAGGATTATCGTGGCGCGCGTTTCAAGGACTGGGCTTCCGACGTCAAGGGCAACAATGACCTATTGTCTATAACGCAGCCGGAGATGATCCAGGCAATCCATGAGGAATACCTCGCGGCGGGTGCGGACCTGATCGAGACCAACACGTTCAACGCCCAGCGCATCTCCATGGCCGATTACCACATGGAAGAGTTCTCGTATGAGATCAACGTGGAGGCGGCGAAACTCGCACGGGCGGCGGTCGACCAGTACAACGCGTTGACACCCAACCGGCCTCGTTTCGTGTGCGGTGCCGTCGGGCCGACGAACAGGACCGCTTCGATTTCGCCCGACGTCAACAATCCAGGTTTTCGTAACACCAGTTTCGAAGAGCTTGGCGAGGCTTATGCCGAGCAGGTTCGCGGCCTCATGGAGGGCGGGATCGACATCGTCATGATTGAGACGGTGTTCGACACACTGAACGCCAAAGCGGCCGGGTTCGCGACTCTGCAGGTGTTTGAAGAGCTGGACCTAGAGGTCCCGATTATGATTTCCGGAACAATTACGGACAGGTCGGGTCGGACGCTGTCGGGGCAGACGGCGGAGGCGTTCTGGTATTCGATGCGGCATCTGAAGCCATTTTCGATAGGGCTGAATTGTGCTCTCGGTGCTGAGCTGATGCGGCCCTACATCGCCGACCTGGCTCATGTCGCGGACGTTTATGTTTCCGCCTATCCCAATGCGGGTCTGCCGAACGAGATGGGCGAATACGATGAGACGCCTCACGATATGGCGTGTCAGATGGAGCCGTGGGCGGAGGATGGTCTTGTAAACATCGTTGGCGGGTGTTGCGGGTCGACACCCGATCATATCGGCCATATCCGTCAGCACGTCGAAAAGCACGCGCCGCGGAAATTGCCGGTGATTGAGCCGAAGATGCGATTGTCCGGATTGGAACCGTTCGTTGCCGGCTGAGTTCGTTTGTCGTCGAAACTGGTGAAGCCAACAGAGCGTCTAGAGAAGCAAGGACCGTAATGAGCACTTCCGCAGCTACAAACTTCATCAACGTTGGTGAACGTACGAACGTCACCGGGTCGGCGCGTTTTCGCAAGCTGATTGAGGCTGATGATTACGACGCGGCGTTGGAAGTAGCGCGCCAGCAGGTTGAAAACGGAGCGCAGATCATCGACGTCAACATGGATGAGGGTTTGCTCGACTCTGAAAAGGCAATGAGCACGTTCCTCAACCTGGTGGCAGCAGAGCCAGATATCGCGCGTGTGCCGGTGATGATCGACTCGTCCAAGTGGTCGGTGATCGAGGAAGGCCTGAAGTGCGTGCAGGGCAAGGCGATTGTCAATTCGATTTCGCTGAAGGAAGGCGAGGGGCCATTCCTCGAGCAGGCGCGCAAGGTACGCCGCTACGGTGCCGCGGTGGTTGTGATGGCGTTTAACGAAGACGGGCAGGCGGAGACGGCCGACCAGAAGTTCGAGATATGCCGACGCGCCTACAAGCTTTTGACTGAGAAAGTCGGATTTCCGCCCGAGGACATTATCTTCGATCCGAATATCTTCGCGGTCGCAACGGGCATTGAGGAACACAACGACTACGGTGTGGCGTTTATCGAGGCGACCCGGCGTATTAAGGAGGAGATGCCGCTGACGCATATATCCGGTGGCGTTTCAAATCTGTCGTTTTCGTTTCGAGGCAATGAGCCGGTGCGCGAAGCCATGCACTCGGTGTTTCTCTACCACGCCATTCAGGCGGGCATGAACATGGGTATCGTTAATGCCGGCCAGCTGACGGTTTACGATGACATCCCCGAGGAACTGCGCGAACTCGTCGAGGATGTGATTTTGAACCGGCGCGAGGATGCGACGGACCGACTGCTGGAAGCAGCACCACGCTTCAAAGGTGAAGGTGGTGCGAAGGGTCGGGAGAAGGACTTGTCGTGGCGCGAAAACCCGGTTCAGGAGCGCCTCACCTATTCACTGGTGCACGGCATCGCCGACTTCATCGAAGAGGACACAGAGGAAGCTCGCCAGCAGGCGGAGCGGCCACTGCACGTCATCGAAGGGCCGCTGATGACGGGCATGAACGTGGTCGGCGATTTGTTCGGCGCAGGCAAGATGTTCCTGCCGCAGGTCGTGAAGTCGGCTCGCGTGATGAAGCAGGCGGTCGCATATCTGCAGCCGTTTCTCGAGAAGGAAAAGGAAGAGCTCGGTATTGTCGGCCAGCAGGCCGCCGGCAAGGTGCTGATGGCCACCGTAAAGGGAGATGTCCACGATATCGGCAAGAATATCGTCGGGGTCGTACTGCAGTGTAATAACTACGAAGTCATCGACCTCGGCGTGATGGTGCCGGCGGCGAAAATCCTTGAGACTGCCAAGAAAGAGAAGGTCGACATCATCGGCCTGTCGGGGCTCATTACACCATCGCTGGATGAGATGTGTTTTGTTGCTGCCGAGATGGACCGTGAGGGCTTTGAAGTCCCGTTGTTGATCGGTGGGGCGACAACGAGCCGGGTGCATACGGCGGTGAAGATCGCGCCGAACTACACCAACAATCAGGCGATCTATGTCCTTGATGCGAGTCGTGCCGTTGGTGTCGTTTCAAAGCTTCTGTCGGAACGTGAACGGGGGGGCTACGTGGCCGATATCCGGTCGGAGTATGAGAAAGTTAGAACCGCCCACCTCGCAGGTGATGCGAAAAAGAAACGCATTCCGCTGCAGTCAGCGCGCGACAACAAGTTCGACATTGACTGGGCAGGCTATACGCCGCCGAAGCCCACCTTCTTCGGTGCCAAAGAATTTGCGACGTATGACCTGGGGGAACTGGTGCCATGCATCGATTGGTCGCCGTTCTTTTCCACCTGGGAGTTGAGAGGTCGTTACCCCTCTATCCTGGATGATAATGTTGTCGGACTAGAAGCGCGCAAGTTGTTCAAGGATGCGCAGGCTTTGCTTGAGCGCATGGTCGGTGAGAAGTGGCTGTGGGCCAAAGCGGTGATCGGATTCTGGCCGGCGAATGCGACTGGGGATGATATCGAGCTGTACACCGGAGAACCGCGCCACTCGAAACTTGCGGTGCTGCATACGCTGCGCCAGCAAATCGCACGGGATCACGCCCGTGGGCGTGCGCATACAGCCTTGGCGGATTTCGTGGCCCCCAAGGAAAGCGGTGTGCTCGACTATGTGGGTGGGTTCGCCGTCACGACGGGGCATGGCGAGGAAGAGTCGCTGGAACGGCACTTCAAGGAGACGGATGACTACGGTCGCATCATGTTCAAGGCTCTCGCCGATCGGCTCGCGGAGGCCTTTGCCGAACGCATGCACCAGCGGGTTCGTAAGGAATTCTGGCGCTATGCCGAAAGCGAGCAGCTTTCTAACGAA
>JAUWFF010000208.1 GCA_030607105.1 Filomicrobium sp. | reverse complement strand
ACTCACCTCGACCACCGCATCGCCATGGCTTTTCTGACCATGGGCCTAGCCACCGAAAGACCGGTCACCGTCGATGACACCGCCATGATTGCCACCAGTTTCCCGGAATTCATCGGGCTGATGGAGAGCCTCGGCGCCAAGTTTGAAGCCGCAGCTGGAGCAGCCGCCTCATGATCATCGCCATCGACGGTCCGGCCGCTTCGGGCAAGGGCACGCTGGCCCGCAAGATCGCTGAACACCTGGGCTTGCACTATCTCGATACAGGCTCGCTCTACCGCGCCGTTGCCCGCGATGTACTAGCCCGTGGTTACCGCCTTGACGATACCTGGGCCGTCGTCGCCATGGCCCGATCGCTTGATTCTGCCTCGCTGGATGACGGAGGTCTTCGCGAGCCGGGCATTGGTGAGGCAGCCTCTCGCATTGCTGGCATTCCACAGTTGCGCGCTGCCCTGCTGAAATATCAAAGGGAATTCGCTGCGCGGTTGCCAGGCGCGGTCATCGACGGCCGCGACATCGGCACGGTGGTCTGCCCCAACGCGAGCGTAAAAATCTTTGTAACGGCAACTCCGGAGGAGCGCGCGCGTCGGCGGTTTCTTGAGCGCCAGGCCTGTGGCGACGCCGCGACCTTTGAGGAAACGCTTCAGTTGATCCGTGATCGTGATGCTCGCGATGCTGGCCGGGAGAGCGCGCCGATGCGGCGGGCCGACGACGCAGACTTGCTCGACACCACGGAAATGGATATAGAAGCGGCATTCGATGCTGCGGTCGGATTGATCAAGAGGAAGATCAGCCAATAGGGTGCGCGAGACTTCGCGTGCCCAAATTACCATTGGCGGCAAACCCATCACCGTAGTCAACGATCTCAATTCGCCAACACCGAAGTGCCCATCCGGCGCCGTATATCGGCTTGCGTGCCGATTCCGCGTTGGATTTTGCGCATAGGTACCATCGCAGCTCCGCGCAGCCCAACGGGCGCCGGATCATCCGCACAAACACGCTCAAGGAGCAAGAGTTTAAGCATGTCGCAGTCTGAAATGTCGAAGGAACTCAACCCGACTCAGGATGAGTTCGCGGCCCTGCTCGCCGAAAGCCTGGCCAAGGAGGATGTCTACGAGGGCAGCGTTGTTACAGGAAAGATCGTCGGGATTGAAAAGGATTTGGCGATCATCGACGTTGGACTGAAAATGGAAGGGCGCGTCCCGATCCGCGAGTTTTCGACCCCCGAAAAGGAAGCCGACCTGAGTGTCGGCGATGAAGTGGAAGTCTACCTGGAGCGGATAGAGAATGCCCGCGGTGAGGCAGTACTCAGCCGCGAAAAGGCCCGCCGCGAGGAAAGCTGGAACAGGCTCGAAAAGCAGCATGAAGCAGGTGAGAAGGTCACGGGCGTGATCTTCAACAGGGTTAAGGGCGGATTCACAGTCGATCTTGATGGCGCCGTTGCGTTCCTTCCGGGCTCCCAAGTGGATATTCGTCCGGTCCGCGACATCGGGCCGTTGATGCACCAGCCCCAGCCTTTCCAGATTCTCAAAATGGATCGTCGACGCGGCAACATCGTCGTTTCCCGCCGCTCGGTGCTTGAAGAAACACGGGCAGAGCAGCGTGCCGACATTGTTGCGCGCCTCGGCGAAGGTCAGGTCATCGAAGGCATGGTGAAGAACATTACGGACTATGGTGCCTTCATCGACCTTGGCGGTATTGACGGTCTCCTCCACGTCACCGATATGGCTTGGCGACGCGTCAATCACCCCTCCGAGATCCTCAACGTCGGCGATACGGTGAAGGTGCAGATTATCCGCATAAATCCCGATACCCAGCGGATCTCGCTCGGCATGAAACAACTGCAGTCGGACCCGTGGGAAGGCATCGAGGCCAAATACCCGGTCAGCGGCCGCTTCAGCGGAACCGTAACGAACATCGCCGACTACGGCGCGTTCGTGGAATTGGAGCCCGGCGTAGAAGGCCTCATCCACGTTTCCGAGATGAGCTGGACGAAGAAGAACGTACATCCCGGTAAGATCGTCTCCACCAGCCAGGAAGTCGAAGTCCAAATTCTCGAAGTCGATCCCAACAAGCGCCGCATCTCGCTTGGCCTGAAGCAAACCCAGGACAACCCTTGGGAAGCCTTCCTGGCCGAGCACCCGCGCGGCTCCATCGTCGAAGGCCCGATCCGCAACATCACCGAGTTCGGCTTGTTTATCGGCCTCGATGGCGGAGTTGACGGCATGGTCCACCTGTCCGACCTCGACTGGAACCGCCCTGGCGACGAAGCCATCAAGGACTACAAAAAGGGCGATAACGTTCAGGCGGCCGTACTGGATGTCGATAGCCAGAAGGAGCGTATCTCGCTCGGCATCAAGCAGGTCTCGGGCGACCCGGCTGAAACCATCGGCGGCTTCAAGAAGGGCGAAACTGTCACCTGCGAGGTTGTAGCGGTTCAAGACAACGGCATCGAAGTCAAAATCGCCGACACCGACCTCACCACTTTCGTCAAGCGCTCTGATTTGTCCCGCGACCGCTCCGAGCAGCGCCCGGAACGCTTCAATGTCGGCGACAAAATGGATGTCGCGGTGATCAGCCTCGACAAGGCCGCACGCCGCATCAATGTCTCCGTAAAAGCGCTCGAGATAGCCGAGGAAAAACAAGCGGTGAAGCAGTACGGTTCCTCCGACTCCGGTGCCTCGCTCGGTGACATCCTTGGCGCCGCCATGAAGCAGCGTAGTGAAACCGGCGAAGACGAGGATGCCAGCGGCGAGACGGCCGCCGAAGCCGCCGCGGACGCAACGATCGATGCGGCGCCCGAAGCCCAGGCGCCGCAATCAGCAAATGACGCTGAAGAAGAGGCAAAAAGCGAGGGCTAGGACCTTGGCGCCTTTTAGAAGATTTGAGCGCGCCGACAACGGCGCGCTTTTCCTTTAAGAAATGCAGCTTGTCCGGTTTGCGTTAAACATGCCCCCGAGTTCCCGCGCGGGATTGATGAGAAGCCAATCGGATCATTGAACCCGGCCTGATACTTGCCTAGCTTTGAGGCAAGTTAGGAATTCAAAAAGCATGCGAGTGAGGGCCTTGCGGCTCGACAGGGGGGGCTCCCCCCTTGCCAATGCCGACACCGCCCGACGAAAAGCGCCGTCGATCGCAGCCCCTAAGGCAGTGTAAAGGCGGGATTGGGAGTATTAGATGACCCTTGACGTCGATACACTATTGGACCGCCGCCGGATGCGCCGGAAGATAACGATATGGCGCGCGCTTGCCGTCGTTGCCGCCGTGCTCGCACTCGGGCTTTTTCTGACTCTTGGTGACGGTCGGATGGGCTTTTTGAAAGAGCAGCAGATCGCTCGCATTTCCATCACCGGCACAATCGTCGAGAAACGGAACCAGCTAAAGATGCTGGACAATATCGCCGAGGCGGAACATGTGCAGGCGCTCATCGTCTATGTGAACAGCCCCGGCGGCACGACAACTGGAGGTGAAGCGCTCTACGACGGTTTGCGTCGGGTTGCGAAGAAAAAGCCGGTGGTGGCGCAATTTGGCACGGTTGCCGCTTCAGCCGGATACATCGTCGGGCTGGCCACCGATCACATTGTCTCACGTGGCAACACGATCACCGGTTCAGTGGGCGTCATAGTCCAGTGGCCTGAGGTCACACAGCTGCTTGATAAGATCGGCGTTAAAATGAACACCGTTAAGAGCGGCGAGCTGAAGGCCGAGCCTAACCCGCTGACAAAGGCGAACCCAGACGCACTCGCCGTCACCTCCGAGATGGTGGCGGACGGCTTCGCCTGGTTCAACGGACTGGTGGAAGCTCGCCGTGGTATTCAGGTCGAAGATGTGCCAGGCTTGAAGGAAGGCCGCGTGTTTTCTGGCCGCCAAGCCAAGGAGTACAAGCTCGTTGACGCCATTGGCGGGGAACCGGAAGTGCTTGACTGGCTCACAACGCAGCGCGGCCTGAGCAAGGACCTTGAGGTTGTTGACTGGAAACCACAGCATTCAGGGGCGTGGGGATTGACCTCGTTCGCCTCTGAAATCGCTCGTAATGTGGCCGTCGGCAGCGCCAAAGGACTAACTGAGGCGCTGACTTCGGACAGTGCTTGGTCAATGCTTTCTC
>JAUWFF010000188.1 GCA_030607105.1 Filomicrobium sp. | reverse complement strand
GCGTTTGGAGCGACCTCAAAGCCCGGCGCCAGGACGTCCGTGTTTTCCGTGAGTGCTCAAGAGTGAGAATTAGCGGATTGGCCCAGAGGCACTTCTTGGTTCATCGCGGCTGCGAGCGAGCAGACATTGTCGGTTTTGGCCCTGCGTCAAATTGACGACAAAAGAATCACAACTAATAGCTCGAAGGGAGAGGAGGTTACGCCGCGCGATGCGCCCGCAGCGTTTCGCGCGAACGAAACCTAAAGGGGGAACTTCCCATGGACGAGGGGACTACTTTCGTGGCCTTGATTGTTGGTTGGGGCCTAATATTGCCGGCTATCGGCGCATCCCTAGCGCTAGGCTACTTCAAGGGCTGGCCACTACTCTCAACTCTTTGGTTCGGCGCGGTTGTTGGCGTATTCGTTAATGCTCTAGCCCTCGAAGCCTTGCCGCCGGCAACGGCGAAGATGGTGTTTTCTTCCTACGCCGCTGCGTTGGGCGTCATACTGATCGCTGGTGCATCCTATAAGGCGCTCCAGACGAGGAATGGTGGTCGAGGCTAATTCGCACTGGCGCACAGTAGACTATTGAGATCGGGCCCCGACAGATCAAGGTGGAAGGTGGCGGGCAAGCTATACCCGTGACGTGAGCCTAAAGAGACTGTCTACATCGAAGGCGAGCCTCGGGATAGTTAATCCATTGGAAAATGGTGAGCCCCTGTGCTGCAGCCCAACCGCGAAGTAGAGAAGCAACAGAACACAGGGGCCGCCGGACGGGGTCCGAAGCCATCCGGCGGCTCATTAGCTAGCACGCACTGGCCAAAAACGGCACTGACAAATCGGTAATGACTTTCTGTTCACGTTGACCTTGTTGACGATCACCCGAGCACAGCGCGAAAGATTGCCGAATGCAGGTAAACAGGTGCGGGAGATGTCGAAGCTCATGGCTTAAAGCTGAGCCAGAAAATCATTGAAGAGCACCCGTCCGTCGGGCCAAGGACCAAAGCCTGAGGCGGCTGTGATGTGGCCGGCAGGACCAACGTCCGTGAAGCCACAGCCCCACGCCGTGCCGAATTGCCTTGCGCGGGACTGCTGACAATAGGGATCGTTGGAAGAGCTTATCAGGACGGCGGGAAATGGCAGCGGTGCCTGGGGGATGGGCTTGAAACCAAAGCCTTCATCGGGCCAAGAATAACCCTGAGTGACGGGCCAGCTCTGCGCATTTTCAACGTCGGCGGCGGACACGAGAAATGCTCCGGCAACGGCATTCCTAGATAGCCGGCCAGCAGCATGCACTACCGCGATCACACCGACGCTGTGCGCGACAAAGACGGTGGGACGCGTCGTGGAAGCAACAGCATTGATGATGCTTCCAACCCATTCGTCCTTATCGGGAGCCGTCCAGTTTTTTTCATTGATGAGCTTGGCCGAATCGATATCGCGCACCCAACGCGACTGCCAGTGGTCCGGCTCGCATCCGAGCCAGCCCGGTATAACCAGTATGTCAAAATCAGAGGTGCGCATGCAGCAGGGGCGTCCCAATCTGGATCACTGTTCGAATACCGTCGTTTCCCAACCTTCAGGGTTGTTATGTGTCGCGATTACAAAGCCTCGCTTGCTTCGCGTATCGCTGTGCGCGGGCCGATCGGTAATGAGCATCGTCAAACCAGGATGCATGAGCTCGTGCAGCTTATTGGCCGTTCGATCGTCTGTCGACAATCGGGCGATAACCGCATCCGGAGAAGTCTGGTTCCTAGGGTCCGCGGTGCTGTGCCGGAAACTTGTTGCTGTCCAACGCAGAGCCGTACCATTTCGGTCGACGCCCCTTAGAACATATATGTGACTACCGACGGTCTCTTCCGCGTCCTTCACATACAATGGCCCCTCGGCAACGACCTGGCCGTCCTCCAAAATGGTGAGTTTCCGATCCGGCATGCTCGCGACAACCTTGGTTGGACGCTGGCTTCCGAGTTTGCGCCGCTTTGGCGGTAAGGACTTGGAACCAGCCTTCGCAACGACTTGGGCAGCCTGCGCAGCGACCACCGACGGCAGAAACGTCGTTGGATGAACGACCTCGGTCGGCTCGCTATGGCCATCGGCGACAATGACGGCCACTCCAAGATGCGTAACGCCGAACAGAAGTCTCGCGAAGTCATAGGGCAGTCGAATGCAGCCGTGAGAAGCGGGGTAACCGGGCAGGTTACCAGCATGCAGCGCAACGCCCCGCCACGTCAGGCGTTCCATGTAGGGCATCCGCGCGCCCTTGTAGATGCTCGAAACATGATCCTCGTCCTTTTGGAGAACCACGAAAACACCGGTTGGCGTGGAGTGACCCTTTCGACCCGTCGAGCACGTTGCTTTGCCGATCTCGAAGCCGCCTCGATAGACATGGACGATCTGTTCGGGGATTGAGACGATTATGACAACTTCACCAGAAGGTGAGAGGCCAGGATCCCAGACGTAATCGCCGGGCTTCATCATTGAATTGGGCGTGCCAACGGCAACGCGGTTCGGTTTTGTCCAGCCCGCGACCAACGGGGCAAGCGAAGCCGCTCCTCCGGCAAGCAGAAACCGCCTGCGGTCAAACCTAATCGGATATCGATCTGTCATCGCGTGAAACCCTGTCCCCAAAAAACAACCGAGACCCGTACGGGATCTCGCAAGTCAGAACAGCAGCGGTGCAACCACCGCTGTTGTGCTCGTCATAAAGCTCAGGAAAATGCTCGGCCTGAGGCACGTGTCGGGAGGAAACCCTGGAAGAGCAGCAGTAATATGTCGATGCAGCACGTTGTCGTCAGCAAGTGCCTGTATTGACGGTGTTAAAGCGTTCGTGCCGCACGTCCCAATGATCACTGCAGTGCCGTTTTGATCTTCGCAACCTGTGTACAACCGACGCGCCTTGTGGACGAGCAAAAGTTGGACATGCGGCAACTCATGCAACCTGCTAATCTTGTCGATGGGACTGACTGGCTCCTTCATCGGCGCTCGATTTGTACAACAGTTCCATCCCTCCCGTCTGGACAGTGATGTCCATTATTGGGTAGCTCAGCCGGGACTAGGTGCTTGACACCGGTCCCGGCTTTTTCATGCGCTATCGCTGCCTTTGTGAAATACCCTGTGCCGTTGCTCATGTTTGCCTAATGCGCGGCTTCGAGGCAGCTTTTGACACGAGCGCTGAAACTCGGCACACACATGGCTTATAAAAATTGGCATCGCGATCTATTCAGCATTGACGCCTCGCAGATCTCGGCGCTGCTATTCGTGCGAGTGGCGATCGCGGTAGGCTCGCCACTTCTCGGTTTCGCACTCGCGGGTCACCGGACCGCAGCCGTTGCAGGAGGCGCGACGGCATTTTTCGTTTCGCTTTCCGACATCGGCCGGTCGCGTCGTGGGCGCGTCGGGACAATGGCTTTGACAACAGTCTGCATGCTGCTCGGGGGATGCATCGGAGACTTATTCGGCGGGACGACCTTGGCGGACGAGACGCTCATCGTCGCGTCGGCGTTTATCGCCGGCTGGGTGAGCAACTCACATCCAGGAATTGCGGCGGTTGCGCGCTTCACGGCGCTAGCGACCGCGGCAGGCGTGGGCATGCAGATTGCCGATCCCGTTGCTATTTTGGCAGTCCTGCTGGGAGGGGCTAGCGCGATCGGCACCGCATACGCAGTCTGGCTCATTTATGACACTCCCCCTGACGAGAAGTTCATGGATTGGACCGCGGGAGCAAAGCGAGCGTTGGCTGGCTCTGATGCTGGGCTGTGGTTTGCCATTTGCTATGCGGGTGCGTGCGCGTTCTCGCTGTTCGCAGCCGAACAGCTCGGCGTGAAAAACCCTTACTGGGCGACCTTCGCCGTGATTGCCGTCATGCGACCTGAAGGCTTGGTGAGCCTGAGACTTGTGATTCATTACATGGTTGGCACGATCGCCGGCGTGCCGGCTGCGACTCTGCTCGCGCAGATGGCAACAGACTATGAACTGGTGCATATTGCGATGGCCGCCATCGCGGCGGCTTTTGGGCGGCTTGGCTTCGCACTAAACGCAGCACTCGGATACCTGGCATTCACCGTGTTCTTGATCCTCATCGTTGAACTCGCCCGAGATAGCCCGGTACCGCCTTCCGCGCTCGTCCTGACGCGCCTTTATGACGTCAGCGTGGGTTGCATTATCGCACTCGCTGGTACGCTCATCGCCGGGTTCGCGCTCAGGCGCCACGACTCGAATTGAACTCGAAGCCTTGCGCCGACCAATTCCATGCCTAGCATGCACGCCCGTTCTATTTTCCCAAGCTTGGTGCATCCT
>JAUWFF010000083.1 GCA_030607105.1 Filomicrobium sp. | reverse complement strand
GCACGGGTGGTGAAGGATGCGGAAATTGACGCCAGTGAATTTGTGATTGTTGCTCCGGGTAACCCGTTTCAGCAATAGAGCCACACTTCTTCGCACGAATCGTTGCGGGTGTGACACATGAGTATCTCCGCAACTCTTTATCCTGAGATAAATGGCGAGGCTCTGTTCACAAATACGTGAAGAGGTGGGGGGGATGCTATTGACCATCGGGCAAGAGTGTCTAGATTGAGAACAGTCAGGCACGTCATACTCAAATCGGTAGTGCCCCCCGTCTAGCCGAAGACGCTGCCTGAGATGCCGGCTTCCCTCCCGGCATCACGCGCGAGAGCGCCAGCGCCCAGTCTCTCCCCCCGAGGCTGGGCGTTTCCCTTTTTGGAATACTAACTCCAGATAAGGTCGCCATTGTTGTTGGCAACATCTGGGCAGGTCTCGAACTCCGTTCAGAATGCCATCCACTCCGAGTTCAGCATTTGGAGTAAAGTAACCACGTTTCAGGTCAATGCGGCGTCATAAGATTGCTAGCGCGAATTGCAGCAATGCAACATGACGATTAGTGCAAGTTCGCGCTCGCGCCGCATTTATCAAGCGCCCGGTCGGCAGCCCTTAGGTCCTCCGCGAGTAACCTAAGGCGGCCAGAGATGCGCTCCAGGAAGTGGTCGGCCAGTGTGGGATCCTGCTCCATCTGATGCAGCAGTTCGCTGCGGTTGATCCGCATGGCTCTGACGTTTCCGCGCGCGACCACCGTCGAGGAATGAATGCTCTCCACCAGCATCGCCATTTCGCCGACCAATGAACCGGGTACCACTGGTTCCGGGCTGCCTGCGTGTTCAGGGCCGGATACGCGCACAGCGTCTCCGGAGACAATCAAGACGGCTGCATCACCGATGCAATCCTCCTCGATGATGGTTTCGCCCGGCCGAAAGACAATTCGTTCGGCACGGCGCGCTATCTCGGTGATCTGCAGAGGTTTCAAGCCGCGGAAAATTGCGATCTGAAGCAACGGTTTAACGAGCGCGTCGATGGCCATCGGTACAGGTCCCTACTTCGAATTCTGCTGTTACAGACGCTTGAACTGCGATGCGGCTGAATACGAATGAAACCAGTCGGCCGGCGATCACTTGCAGGGTGTTGTGATTCGCCGCTGTTCGTCCAGGTGGTCGGCCGATCTGTGGGGAGCATGTGGATGCGTACGGGGCGCCGCGACTGGGGCTAAATGGATTTCGGCAATGAAATGATTAGCCTGTCATAACGTGATGATGACGAGATAAGCCGAAGTCGCCAGCACAATCGCGAGGATCAAGCGCAAAAGCCAGTCGGGTACCTTGGAGGTCAGTCGAGCTCCGGTCATGATTCCCGGCAACGAGCCTATCAGCAAGGCGCCCAAAATGGCAAAGTCGAAATTGCCGATGGAGAGATGTCCAAGCCCCGACAGAAGGGTCAGGGGGACGGCGTGCACGATATCGGTTCCGACAATTTGGCGGGCGCGCAGCATCGGGTAGAGCAAGGTCAGTATCGCAACGCCGATGGCGCCGGCTCCGACAGAGGTCAAAGTGACGATCACGCCCAGGACGAGGCCCATGAGCACAGTCCAAAACGGCCGCACCCGGACCAGACTTGAGTGGGCCTTCACGCTTCTGACGATCAATACCGGAATAAGAGGCACTGCGATGGCGCTCAGCACCAGCGTTCCGGCAAGGACGACCTGGATCGTCTCGCCGAGGGCGGCCTGTTTGGTCTCGAAATAGTAGATGGCCATAAGAGTCAGCGATGCTGCCGAGATGCTGCCAATTGCCAATGCCGTGAAGATGTTCCAGTTGACGTGGCCAAGTCGATGGTGGCGCCAAGCCCCGCTTGCCTTGGTCAGACCCGCGAACAGTAGGTCCGTGCCGACGGCTACCGTTGGTGCGACCCCGAATCCGGAAATCAGCAGCGGTGTGGTCAGCGCGCCAGCTCCGACGCCCGTCATCCCAACCAGGAGGCCGACGCCGAAGCCGCAAATGGCCATCAACACCGGGCCTGAAAGTGTCAACTGTTCTAGGAGCATTGAACCTCGGCATCGATCCTCGCGAACCCGATGCCGTTAGGGTCTTGCCGTCCGAGACGGAAGACGTCTGATCGCTCTATGCGCGGGATCATTTTGGATGGAGGGGACAGAAGGCGTCCTCGTTGAGGGCATGCGTGGAACAGGTTGGGCCGGTTTGGACTGGCTGACCGCGGCGCCATCAAAGCTGATCCGACGTGAGATGGTCGATGATGGAGTTGCGTTGTTTGAAACAAGCCTAAGAGTGGATAGCGGCAACTTCCGGAGTGCCGGAGACCGACCGTTGGGAGCCCCGAATCCACTGCGCGCCCTTTCTGCTTGCAGGGATTAACCATAGCGAGACGGCCTCTCATATGGCAACAGAAACCTAAGTGTCCCTTCTGGTAAAACTAAGCACGGAAGAATTTGTTGTGTACTCGTGAGCAGAAATACCGCTTAGCTGTAATTTAGAATTGTTCCAATGTAAAATTAGAATAGTTCTACTGCTTCTAAAAATGTAAAGTAGAGTATTGACTTGTGTGACCTCAAGGTTTCACTAGAAGAGCCGGTCGCAATTGCTGGCATCTCGTGACATTATCCGTGGCAGGGCCTTGACCCCCGTCGACTGGAGGACATCATGACTCTAAGACGCGGCGCTGTGGCAGGCGCCTTTGTACTTGCATCCGGCGTGGCTCTTATGAGTGTTTTTTTTCCGAATGCGCAGGCTGCCCAACAGGTTAACATTTACTCTTATCGCGAGCCCGGGCTGATCAAGCCACTACTCGAAGCCTTCACAAAGAAAACCGGCATCAAGGCCAATGTGGTTTTTGCCAAGAAGGGCCTTGTTGAGCGTGCCGCCGCAGAGGGGCGGAACAGCCCCGTCGACGTGCTCTTGACCGTTGACATCAAGCGTCTCGCCGACGCCGAAGCGAAGGGCATCGCGCAACCGGTCAAGTCGGCCGAAGTCGACGCCAATATCCCCGCTCGTTACAGAGACCCAGAAGGCAACTGGATCGGTTTGTCGCAGCGTGCCCGGCTCATCTACGCATCAAAGGATCGGGTGAAGCAGGACACCATAAATTACGAGGACCTCACCGATCCGAAGTGGAAGGGTAAGATCTGCTCGCGGTCGGGCCAGCACTATTACAACATTGGGCTGCTTGCCTCCATCGTCTCGCACCTCGGCCCGGAAAAGGCGGAAAAATGGGCCCTGGGCCTGAAGTCTAACCTGGCCCGAAAGCCGGCGGGTAATGACCGTGCCCAGGTCAAAGGCATCTATTCGGGTGAGTGTGATCTCGCGATCGGCAACAGCTATTATATGGCTGCGATGCAGAAAAACACGAAGAAGCCTGAGCAGCAGAAGTGGGCGGAGTCGGTCAAGCTGTTGTTTCCGAACGCCGACGGTCGCGGAACGCACGTCAACATCTCGGGCGCGGTCCTGGCGAAGCATGCGCCACACAAGGCGGCAGGTCTGAGGCTGATTGAATTCCTCACCTCCGATGAGGGACAGAAGATCTATGCCGAGATTGTAAACGAGTATCCGCTGAAAGAGGGCGTGCCGACTTCCGAGCGCGTTGCGAGCTGGGGAGAGATGAAAGCCGACAAGATCGCGCTTGAGGATATCGCCAAGAACAGCTCGAAGGCGTCGGAGATCATGGACAAGGTACAGTTCGACCTGGGTCCGCAGAGCTGATCAGGAAGATCTGCCGCTAGTCGATGACGTTCGCGAAAGGCCCGTCGATTTCGATCGGCGGGCCTCTTTTTTCTTAGCTGCCGAGCGAAGCAGAGCCGACATAGGTTACGCGTACGCGGGCGGTGCCTTGTCTGCGAAAGCCAAGTTTGTCGGCGGCCGCACGCGAGAGATCAATAATGCGGTTGGCGACAAACGGTCCGCGGTCGTTGACGCGCAAAACCGCGGAACGGCCGTTTTCGAGGTTCGTAACGCGTACCAGTGACGGCAGCGGGAGTGTCGGGTGGGCCGCCGTCGGGCGATGCATGTCGAATACCTCGCCGTTCGAAGTCAGGCGGCCGTGGAAGTCGTCACCATACCAGGAGGCCGTGCCTGTGCGATCGTAGTAGGGATCGTGACGCGGTACATAAGTGCGACCGGCGACCTTGTAGGGCTTACCGAGTTTGTAGGTGCCTCGTCTTGTGGGGACATGGCCAGAACCGCTCCAGACACGAGGGCTTGCGTTGGTCCCAGTATAAGACGGCGGGAAGCCGCTGCTGACCGACGTGGTGGAGCAACCGGCCGCCGACAAAGCCACGGCGATAACAATGCTCATACCGATGGCCCTGATTATCTTCTGCCGTTTTAGTCCACATCCGCCGTCACGCATCTTCCCTCACCTCCGACCGCCACCACTTACTCCGGTGCTTATCCCTGCCGGTTGTTCTCGGCCCTTTGGTCAAGTGCTTATGGAGTTAATCATGTACGCTCAGTGAACACGGAATTGGGAAACAGGATGTTGAAGGCACGGAGATTTTTGAGCGGTAGGGTGAATGAAACCTTACCAAAACCGTTAGGATTTTAGAGTTCGCCATAGCGCAATCAGAAAAGCCGCCGCCAGAGACTGGCCGCGGCTGTTCAATTGCAGCGAGTTGTGCAAGGGGCGTTTAGTTTTTTATGCCTATGCTTCGGCTGCCGGGGCATCGCCCTCGCCGCCATCGGCGGCAGCTTCTTGGGCTTCACGCTTCTTTTCTTCCTCGGCGGCAAGGCGCTCTTGAGCCTTCTTCTTGGGCTTGGCCTTGTTGGGATTGTTGCGGGCCTCGCGTTTCAGGATATCGGCGGCATCAAGAAAGCGGGCGACGCGGTCGGTCGGCTGCGCACCTACCGATAGCCAGTGTTGGATGCGCTCGGTGTTGAGGTTGACACGATCCTCGGAATCCTTCGGCAGCATCGGGTTATAGGTGCCGATGCGTTCGATGTAGCGGCCATCACGCGGGGAGCGGGAATTGGCGGCGACGATGTAGTAGTAGGGCCGCTTCTTGGAGCCGCCTCGGGCTAATCTGATTTTGACTGACAAGCTCTTCGTCCTTTCGTCTGTGTCTTTCAGTTTGAGTGATCTTTGGCTGATGGTTTGTCATTACCGGAGAGCCGAGCGGCCACCGCGCGACCGCTTCGTGCTACTTCCTCTTCTTCTTCTTGCGGGCAGACTTGCCTCCGCGTCCCGCGACGGGCATGCCGGGGAGGCTAGGCAAGCCACCTGCTGGAAGGCCAGTACCGCCGAGACCTGGGAGAAGACCTCCTGGAGAGGTGCCGCCGAGACCGGGAAGTGATGGAGATTTGGCGGCCTTTGCCGGGCCGCCACCCGCCGGAGAAAGCTGGTCTCGGAGTTCAGGCGGGAGTTGTTCGAGGGCCTTGGGATCGAGGCTTGCCAGTTCCTGCTGCATGGAGGCCATCTCGGCTTCACTTGGAGCCGCTGTGCCGCCCATGCCAATACCTCCCATCATCCTACCCATCATGCCCCTCTTGCCCATAGCCTTCATCATGTCGGCCATCTGACGGTGCATCTTGAGGAGCTTATTGATGTCCTGGACACTGGTGCCGGAGCCAGCGGCAACGCGGCGCTTGCGTTTGGCGTCAAGTATTTTGGGGGCGCGGCGTTCCTTCGGCTTCATCGAAGAGATAATCGCGCGCTGGCGCTTAAAGAGTTGCTCCCCGGCGTCGATGTCGCCGATCTGCGGCTTAATCTTGCCCATGCCCGGCAACATGCCCATGACGCCCTGCATCCCGCCCATACGCTCCATTTGTTTGAGCTGCTCGGACAGGTCCTCCAGATCAAAGGCGCCCTTGCGCATTTTCTGCGCGATTTTGGTGGCCTTCTCGGTGTCGATGGTCTGAGCGGCCTTTTCGACAAGGCTGACGACGTCACCCATGCCGAGAATGCGGCCAGCGATGCGTCCCGGGTGGAAATCCTCCAGTTCGTCCCACTTCTCGCCAACGCCCAGCAGCTTGATGGGTTTGCCGGTCACAGCGCGCATGGACAGCGCGGCGCCGCCGCGTCCGTCACCGTCCGCCCGGGTCAGGACGATGCCGGTGATGCCGATGCGGCTGTCGAAAGCCTTGGCGGTGTTGACGGCGTCCTGACCGGTGAGGCTGTCGGCCACGAGCAGAACTTCGTGCGGATTGGTGGCGGCCTTGACC
>JAUWFF010000345.1 GCA_030607105.1 Filomicrobium sp. | reverse complement strand
CGCCGGCACGTTGGATGGCTGACGGCCTCATTGGAGTCGTCGGTCAACTTCACACCACTGCATGAACTTGACGGAATCATTACACCAAATGGGCTGTGCTTTGAACGCCATCATGGAGGCGTGGCAGAGGTGGAGCCGGATAAGTATCGACTGATGATCAACGGCCTCGTCGATAGGCCCTTGGTCTTCACACTTGATGACCTCAAGCGATTCCCACGCCGCAACAACATCTACTTCCTCGAGTGCGCGGCAAACTCCGGGATGGAGTGGCGCGGCGCCCAACTCAATGGCTGCCAATTCACGCACGGCATGGTCCACAACGTCATGTACACGGGAGTGCCGCTACGTTACCTGCTTGAAGAAGCTGGCTTGAAAACCAACGCAAAGTGGATCATGCCGGAGGGCGGCGATGCATCTGGTATGAACCGTTCGGTGCCGCTATTCAAAGCTCTCGACGACTGCCTGATAGCGTTCAAAATGAATGGCGAAGCACTGCGGCCAGAACAGGGCTATCCCGCGCGCCTGGTCGTTCCCGGCTGGGAAGGTAACATGTGGGTCAAATGGATCCGCCGCATTGAGGTAGGCGATGAGCCCTGGCACGCCCGCGAAGAAACCTCCAAGTACACTGACCTCATGGAAAACGGCAAAGCGCGTCGCTTCACTTGGGAAATGGACTGCAAATCGGTCATTACCAATCCGTCGCCGCAGGCGCCAATCAAGCATGACAAGGGCGCGACAGTGATCACCGGGCTCGCCTGGTCGGGCCGCGGGACCATTCCACGTGTTGATGTCACCCTCGACGGTGGGCGCAACTGGCATGCAGCAAGGGTTGACGGTCCGAGTTTCGATAAATCACTGCACCGCTTCTACTACGAGTTCGATTGGAACGGGGCACCGCTGCTTTTGCAATCACGCGCCGTGGACTCAACGGGTTATGTCCAGCCGACGAAGGATGAGTTGCGTAAGGCCCGCGGCGAAAACTCGATCTACCACAACAACGGCATCCAAACCTGGCATGTGAAAAACGGCGGATTGGTGGAAAATGTTGAAGTCTCCTAAGGGCACGCCGATGCGGTTTGCGCTCGCTGGTGCCGCCTTATTCGCTTGCCTGGCCGTAGCAAAAGTTCAGGCTGAGCCGTCAAAGCGTTTTGGGCTTGGCCGCCCGGCGACGGTAAAAGAAATCCAGGCCTGGAACATCGATGTTCGCCCCGATGGACAGGGCCTTCCGAAAGGCAAGGGAAATGCCGCCAAGGGCGAAGCGATCTTCGCCGCCAAGTGCGCAATATGCCATGGAGACTTTGGCGAAGGGGTGGATCGCTGGCCAGTCCTCGCAGGTGGTGGTGACACACTGAATTCGGACGATCCCTTAAAGACGGTGGGTTCGTACTGGCCCTACCTGTCAACAGCCTACGACTACATCTACCGGGCGATGCCGTATGGTAATGCCCAGACATTGAAACCCGATGAGGTGTACAGCATAATCGCGTATATCCTGCTCATGAACGACGTCATCGAGGATGATGAATTCGAGCTGTCGGATAAAAACTTCACGACGCTCCGCCTTCCAAACGAGAAGAACTTTATTGACGACCCGAGACCTGACAGTCCTACCTTGAAGCAGGTGGACCCGTGTATGAAGGATTGCAAGCCAGAAGTGAAAGTGACGAAGCGGGCACGGGTCCTCGACGTCACGCCTCAGAGGGATGACGAAGAAGCGGGCCGGAGCGCTATCGACTGATCCGCCCGCCACTCAAAAAGGACAATGACATGAGCCTACGGGCCTTGATCGTTACGGTTCTCCTTGTTGGGACGATTCATGTTGCACAAGCCAGCCAGGATATCGCTGATCAATATCCTGGCTCGGTGCTCTATCAGAAGCCGGTTGAAGTGATCCCGCACGTCTGGTCGGCGATAGGTGCCACGGCGCCGCCAACCTATGATAACGCAGGCCACAACAATAACCTGTCGTTTATCGTCACTGACGATGGAGTTGTCGTCATCAACGCGGGTGCCTCGACGCAGCTAGCCAAGGCGCTGCATACGGAAATCAAGAAGATCACCGACCAGCCGGTCAAGCTGGTCATAAACGAAAATGGTCAAGGCCATGCAATGCTGGGCAACGGCTATTGGAAACAGCAGGGCGTTCCAATCCTGGCGCATGAAGACGCGGCGACGGCCTTTGAGGAATCTGGCGGACAGAGCCTTGATCGCCATGAACGTATCCTCAAGGAGAAGGCCGACGGTACCGAACTTGTAGGCCCGACCGAAACGTTCTCGGATAGGCGCGAAATCAAGATGGGCGACTTCACAATAGAGGTGCTCAATCTTGGGCCCGCGCATTCGCCCGGCGACACGATGGTGTGGCTGCCCGAGCAGAAGCTCGTCATCTCAGGCGACATGGCCTTCCACGAGCGCATGCTGCCAATCTTCGATGACACCGATACCGCGGCGTGGCTAGAGACCTGGGAAGCATTCGAGGCGCTTGGTGCCGTCTACATCATCCCCGGACACGGGCACCCCACCAACATGGACCAGGTTCGCCGCTACACAAAAGATTACCTTGTTCACTTGCGCGGCAAGATCCGCGAGCACATCGACAAAGGCGGCGAGTTGAAGGACGCCTACTATGTCGACCAAACGCCCTTCAAGCACCTCGACACCTACCAGGAACTCGCGACGCGAAATGCGGGCAGGGTGTTTGAGCAAATGGAATTTGAATGAACGCATGAGCGCTTGCGATCAACATAGCCAAAAGGAACATCGAGCATGTCGGCGAAGCTCCTCCAATTTTCCCGCCGCACGTTTCTGGGAGGCGCAGCGGCGACGTGCGCAGTCGCAACGCTCCCGCTGCCTGCAGTGGCTGCGAACAAGGTTACGCTCGGCCAGTTCGAAGTGACAACATTTTCCGATGGGCATATCCCGCTACCGGTGACCTTCGCCGCACCGAATGTCGATCCTGAATTGCGCAAGGCCGCATGGGCTGCTGCCGGCCAGACGGGCGAAACCTACAAATCACCTATCAACGTCACCCTTATCAAAACGCCCGACGATCT
>JAUWFF010000127.1 GCA_030607105.1 Filomicrobium sp. | reverse complement strand
CGAAAGTCGGCATACTGGGATAGTTGGTATATGGATGTTTCCGCACCTTCTGGCGGCAGAGGCTAATGCCGCGGGAGCGCTGTTCGAACCGGCGAAATGTCTCCGAGCTTCGGTCACCGAGTGGTCGGTTCCACAAGATGTCTATCATTGGCTGCTGGTCATGGTCGTGCTTTCGGTAGTTTGGCTGGTCTCTGGATTTATTGCCGTGACGAACCGGGCAACCGTCGTTCTGTCGCTGCAATGGGATGCCGCGATTCGCACCATGATGGCCGCTGTTTTTTCAGGTTTCGGAGGGTTCGTGATCGCCACTGATCAGCTGCAATATTGGTTTCTCGTGCCCGGGGCCGGTGCCGTCATAGATTCACTTGCAACAGGCTGGCTTGGCATCAACAATGCGGAGCAGAAACCCTACGCCAGTCAGCGCGGTACGATGTAAGCTGCGGTTCTCAGCGATGTTCCTCGACGGCGGCGTCGATCAGCGCTTTATTGAAGAGATTGAGGGCGCTGAGACGGTCGGCGTAACCGACGATGCGTGTCGGATCGGTGGCTGATACGACAACGATGCGAGGCTGTCCGCAACGGTCGAACTCGCGCAGTGCCCGTTCCAGGGTGTCGGTGGCCATAAGCCATGGAGTATCCTTGTCTTGGACATTTTGGGCCTCGGCGTCGGGGTCGACGGGTGTGAAGAAATCATCGACATGGAGCCGGCGCTGGATTGATTTGTGGGGGCCCTCTTGCAAGAACAAGCCGCGCCTGCCGAGCTGCCAGTAGAAGAGGGAATGGCCGAGGAAGGCCTGTGTCACGCCGACCGCGATGGACACCGTCAACAAAAGTGCAATCGTCATCGTGTAGCCGCCCGTCAGCTCGAACACGATCATTGTCGTCGACAATGGAGCGCCGAGCACGCTGGCGGCCACTGCACCCATGCCGAGTATGGCGTACAACCCCTGGCTTGAGCCCGCTTCCGGGAAAGCCGACGTTGCTATGAGGCCAAACGCCGATCCGGTCATCGCACCCAGATAGAGGGATGGCGAGAATATACCCCCGGCGAAACGGCAGGCCAGCGATATTGCGGTCGCGGCTGTTTTGGCGATTATAAGCGAAATTAACAGCAGCAAAGGAAGCTCGCGCTGCAAGGCGTCGTTGGTGGCGTCGTAGCCAACTCCCAGAACCTGCGGGAAGAATACCGCTATGGCACCGACCATCAGTCCTCCGAGACCGGTGCGCAGCCACAGCGGCATCTCGATGCGCCAAGAGACTCGGTCGGTGGCCATCAGTGCGATTTCGAAGATTATGGCGACTACCGCGCAGGTCAGTCCAAGGAGCGCGAAGGCGGGGAACTCCCAATAAGATGTGATGGAGTAATCCGGGATCAAGAAAGTGACCGAGTTGCCAAGGTGGACGCGTGCGATAACGGCGGCAATGACGCTAGCGATCACGGTAGGAACTAGGGCGCGGAAGGCGTAGTGGGTGAGGATGACTTCGTGCGCGAAAAGAACACCGGCAATCGGGGCGTTGAAAGAGGCGGAAACGGCGGCGGCGACGCCACAGGACAGCAAAGTGCGGCGGGCACCGGGGGAAAGCTTGAAGCGGTCCTCGATCATGGCCGAGAAGGTCGCGCCCAGATGCACGATCGGTCCTTCGCGGCCGACGCTGGCACCGGATCCGATGGAAATTGCCGATAGGAGGGCGCTAAATAGGCCGGTCTTGGGATCAATGTGCGAGTTATGCAAAGCGCGGGCCTCGATCACGTCGGCGACCCCGTGAGCGCGCCGACCGGGCATGTAGTGCTCGAGTAGAAAGCCCACAATGAGCCCGCCGATGGCTGGCGCCAGCAATACTTGCCAAAATGGGAGTTGGGCGGCGGCGCTTGCCACCCGCTCGGTTTGTGTTCCCAACCATGGCAGTTGGATGATGCCGATCAGCCAGCGGAACGCCAGCGCCGCGTAGCCAACCGCGACTCCGATAAACAACGCCAAAAGCCACACGAGAGGTTGGCGTTCGGCCAGAAAATCACGAACGTTGACAATGAAACGGGTATTCACGAACTGCCGGGACCGCTTGAAAAGGTCTGCGATAGCAGCGCGAAACGGGCGCCGTGCGTCGTCAGCGCCTTCCTCGGTGGGCGACTTTCCGTGCACAGAAGCTGCCTTATTGTTTTTTTGCATGTCTATTCGCAAACCGATGTCGGTGTGACCCGCGCAAACAGGACGCTCCGTTGCCACTTCATCATCGGACACTGTAGCCTTTTAGGCGCGTTCATGCAGTGCAACAAAAAGGCGGTCCCATTCCTGACCTTGTTGTGCGATAAGGAGAACGAAGAGGGAGCATGAAGAGGACGTCCTAAGACTGGGGCGCATCGCAGCGTGGCTGCTCGCAAGGAGGGTTTTTGCCTAGCAAGTCCTTCGAGGCGAATTCGTGTATCCTAACCGCGATGTAGACTGGAGGCGGTGTTGAACACGTTCCTGATGTGGTTTGGTGGTCTCCTGATCGCGATTTTTGCCGCATTGTTCGCTGGACCACACTTTATCGACTGGAACAGCTATAGAGGTGTGTTCGAGGAGGAGGCGACGCGGCTGCTCGGGCGTCGCGTGCGGGTTGGCGGCAACGTCAATGTGCGGTTCCTGCCCGCGCCTTACGTGCTGTTCGAGAATCTTAGAATTTCTGATACAACCGGAATCGCCGGCGGGCCGCTGTTCAAGACGGAAAGTTTCAAAATGTGGCTTGCCGTGCCACCCCTTCTCAAGGGGGTTTTGCAGGCCAACAAGGTTGAGCTGGAACGGCCTGTTTTGGCGCTAGCGGCTGACCGCGACGGCCATGGCAACTGGCGAAACCTGCCGGATGTCAAGTCGCTGCCATTCGTGCCGGCTGGTCTCAAACTCGATTCGGTCGCCATCCAGGACGGCACCATTTCCTACAGCATCGAACGCGGCGGAGAAATCGCGCGGGTCGAGAAAATCACAGGTGAGCTGACGGCCCCGGCACTTGCTGGACCATATGCATTCCGGGGGCGGGCAGCCTTCAAGGGGTCACAGGGAAATGTGCGGATTGCAAGCACGGAAGCCGACGCCAGCGGGGCGTTCAGGCTGACCGCCCATCTCAGTGGATGGGGGGCGAACGATCACAAATTCGATGGACAGGTGCAGGGCTTCTGGGAGCGTCCATCTCTCGAAGGCAGCTTGATTTCGAGGTTGACGGTCGCTGAGTCTGGCAAAGACCGCAACAAGCCACTTGTTGCCGAGGCTCGATCAACGCTAGTGGCCAGTGGTCAGGCCATGAATCTCGATGGACTGACAATTTCGTTTGACGAATTTGCACAGCCGCAGATCGTGACGGGTTCTTTGACGGCGATTTGGGCGGAGCGGCACAAGGTTGAGGTCGTTCTTGATTCGCGTTGGCTTGATATCGACCTGTTGGCCAATGGCGAGGCCGAGGGCGGCACTGATGGCGCGGCACCGGCGTTGAATACGGGCGATCCGAGTGGGGCAGCGAGCCGCGCCAAGAAGGCCGCGGCACCACTGCCGATGTCGCGCAGTCTTATTGCGGCTTTGCTCGAGCTTTTTCCAGGCGAGACTGATGTTACGGCGAGGCTTGATGTCGACCAGGTCAATCTTGGCGGTGAGACGGTTTCGGGGCTTGTGGTGGCGATGGAGCGCTCTAGGGGCCCCCTAGAGCTGCGCACATTACGAGCAGTGTTGCCGGGTGGTGCGCGAATGAACTTCTCCGGCCGGGTTGAATCGGTCGGCGGTCAGCCCGTGTTTGATGGAGATTTGTTCCTGGGCGGTGTTAGCGCAGCGCGTGTGATTCACTGGGGGATGGGGTCCAGCGATCTGGCCTCGCCAATCAGCGACGGCCCATTTTCCGTTTCGGGGCGGATGCAGCTTGGCACGAACCGGGTCATGCTGAGGTCAGCGGTGGCCGAGTTTTCCGGAATTCCCATTCGCGGCAGCATCAACTGGGATGACGGTAAGCGGCGTGTATTGGAGCTTATTGTCGAAGGCTACGAAGTTGATACGCGCTGGTTTGGTCTCGGGAAGCTTGAGTTACCTGCTCTCACCGAGCTATTGTCCGCTTCGGATTCGGATGGTGCTTCCGCACAGGCGCAGGGAAAGACTGGCCTCTATGGTTGGTTGGACAATGAGGGCCGAGAAGTCTTTTTGGATCTCAAAGCTGGCCGTCTTGTTGATGGCACGAACACGCTTAGGGACGTAGATGCGCAATTCAAAGTGAAGGGGCGCACTATCCAGATTCAGCGGTTCAAACTGCTGACGGCTGAAGGGCTTGGCGTCGATCTGAACGGAGCCGTCAAAGGACTCGGTGCACAGCCTGAGGGGAAGATCAACTTCGTTGTTGGTGCTGAGGATCAAGCTGCGGCATGGAAGCTCGCAGACCTATGGGCCGGAGAAGCTGCCACACCGGCCGACCGCGACCGTTTCGCGGCGTTCGCCCCGATACGGGTGGCAGGACAAATGCAGCTTGGCGGGCGTCTCAAGAGTGCTGCGGACTTTACCTTCGATGGAGTCGCTGGCGGTGGCAGTGTCGATGCGCGATTGAAAATCGATGGAGGATTGGCCGACTGGCGCGGGGCTCCTGTCGACTTTGTTATGCGGTCGGAGGCCGTGGATACCGGGCGTTTGTTTCTTAGTCTCGCGGGTGTACGGACATCGGAGGGCGCGGCAAACACAGCCGGTGATCCAGGCAACGTGCTGGTCAAGGCCGTTGGCACTCCGCAGTCCGGTCTGCTGAGCCTGATGACGGTCGACAGCAATGCCGTTTCCCTCGTGTTTGATGGAAAGACCACAATCGCTGACAGCGGTGTCTCGTCACTAGATGGTGAGCTGGTGCTGCGAACGGGTGATGTGCGGCAGATTGTTCAGCTGGCTGGCGTTACGCTTCCGCTTGGTGTGGGCAAGCTCGATTACGATGGCCTGGCGGATGTTGCCTGGACGGACGGTAAGCTGGTCGTCACCCCAAGGGATGTCAAATTTGCCGGCTCTCGTGTTGGTGGACGGGTAATCGTTACTGATGGTGAAGGCGGCCGACGCAATGTCGATGGACAGTTCGTAGCTAACGAAAGCAGCCTGCCAAGGATCCTTGCAGCTGTCTTATCTCAGCCGGATGAAAAGCAGGCGACGCTGCAGGTCGCGGA
Organism: Filomicrobium sp.; assembly: GCA_030607105.1. GTDB lineage: Bacteria > Pseudomonadota > Alphaproteobacteria > Rhizobiales > Hyphomicrobiaceae > Filomicrobium. The sequence continues at coordinate 194 of JAUWFF010000127.1, read as the reverse complement.
AGCAGAAGCAGCCGTGCAGGCCAATGATTTTGCTGTCGCGGACGGCGTGTTGTCTGAGGAGGTGCCGTCGGTCTTCTCCGATCGCGCTTTTGAGCTGTCGCTGCTGGATAGCGTAAACGGGACGATCAACCTGACAACGAACCGCCTTGCAATCACAGACGGGCTGGTGGTGCGGCAGGCGCGCGCCGTCGTTC
>JAUWFF010000207.1 GCA_030607105.1 Filomicrobium sp. | reverse complement strand
GATTTGATAACCCGGTCAGGATTGCGGTGCTTGAAGTCGAAAGAGTCCAGGTCCATCGAAAAAATGGCGAGGTTTCGACTGCCCAGGTAGCCGACCATTTCCTTCGGGTCCTGAAGAAACGGAAAGCGGAAGAAGGGCGCTGGTGGCGCGCCAAGCGCGAATTTCACGGCGCTAACACCCTTTTCGACTTCGGCGCGCCCCTTGGCGCCCTTCATCTTTCGCTTTGAAAGATTGGCGTGCGAAAACGTATGAGTTCCTATTGTGTGACCCTCGGAAGCAATTTGTTTCAGGATATGCGGATGCCAGACGGCATGTTTGCCGATCGTGAAGAAAGTCGCCTTTGTGCAATGTTCTTTCAGGGCCTCTAGTACGGCGGGCGTATTCTTTGGCCAGGGACCATCATCAAAGGTCAAAACAACCTCGCCTTGCTGCAGAAAATCATAGAGCTTGTATTGTGCCAGGCCGAACCCCGGGCCCCCGGTGGTATCGATCTCCACGACCCGCGCCACACCAAGTGCATCTGGATTACCTGGGCAGCTTTCAGCGATCGCCGGTGCAATGTGCAGTGCACTGACCGCGACGGCACCCAGGACGACAGAGCGGATCGACATCATGCGCCTCCTTAGATCTCTAGTATTCAGCGCGGACTACCGCCGCTGCGCAGCATACATACAACGTTCCACGACTGCGGCGATAATGCGCAGTGGTCTTAATCCAGGTTAAAGGATCCGCGCCGCCCCGCCTCAGATTTGAACAACTATGTCACCTGCAAACCGCAGCTTGTCCGGCAAGGGCGAAACCTTGGCCTTTGCTTAGTGTTGATCAACAACTAAGGCTTTGATCGAGGAATCGAGCGCAAATTATGGCTGCGGCTGCATCGACAGGGCATTCTCCACGCGAATCTTTCAACAGATGCGGCGCCCAGCGACCGCGCCGCCTTATTGCTCTGCCTTTTTCTTGAGCCTGTCGCGCTGTTTTTGCAGCCTTGCGAGCTTTCGTTTGCGCAATGCCAACCAGCGCCGGCAGCTGGGCCGCGCCAGATTGCAGCGAACGCGAATGCCAGACGGTTTCGATTTGCGTGTCTCTTGAAGCCGTACAGCCAGCTCTTTTGACCGGTCCATCGAAATATCGCGATTGGCCCGTTCAATGATCTGCTGTGCCGTCATGTTTGCTAGAAACGGATTGGCCACCACCGCCGCACGTGAGATCAGCCGCCGCACCAGCATTGTCGGCTTGGCCTGCAAAACCCGGGTAGCTCCGCTCGGTCCAAGCAGGTACGCAAGCCGCAGGTGCCCGTATGTTGTGGCAATGCCTTTGCGTGCGAGGTGGACGGCGAGTTCGCGCGCGTACTGCGCCACGACCTTTCTGGAAAACTCCCGGTCTGTACGCAGCGCCAGGATCTGCGCTTTGCTTAGTCCGGCAATCCGATCCTGGAAGTGCCGCCGGGTCACGTAAAGAAACGTCCCCTTGATGAACTGGTAAGGCCCAAGTGCGCTCGACCGACGGTTCCTCAGATAATCCCGGCCGTCGGATTCGGCCATCATCAGCCGGTCGAGAAATAGTTCGAAGTCAGCGTTCTGACTTTGCAGGTCGGCGTTGCGTTGGCCGATCGGTTTTTCCGCTACCGTGGGCTTTGCGGTTTTGGGAGTTTCGGCCTCCTCGCTGGCCGCGAGCACCGGTGACTTCGCGGACAACAATGCCAGCATCGCCAATGCGGCGAGCTTCCAGCCCTGCTGAGCAGATCCCACGCGCGCTTGCGTTAACGGGTTATGGCAGCTGTGATTTTTGCTGGAGCGATGAACCGACCTAGACTGAACCAACCCGAGACCGGAAATATGGAGCCAATGCAGCCGATCATAGTTCCGCACGGAACAGCCCCCCGTACGCACGTCGGTTAGGTTCAATGCATCGAATGAAACGGGGGCCTTTGGCCGACACCTCTAAAGGAATACAAGCCATGCAACTCAACATGATTCACACCGCGATATTTGTAGGCGCCGCCGCCGCCGTTGCTCTCATTGCCCTCGCCGGCAGCGATGCTCAAGCTGGCAACAGCAAAGAGATCTACCAGCGCTCGTACTACTCAAAGAAGCCGATGCGTGGCTATGAGGGCCACGCCGGAATTGATTACTACTGCACTTACAAGCGCTTCCCGATCCGGAAGTGCAAGTGGAACGGCCGTCGCGAAGTCTGCAAGATCGTCAAGTGGGAACTTGAGCAGACCTGTTACTGATTGAACGTCGCATCGTCGAAGTTGGTGCCTGTCTGGCACCGCTTTGACAACACTCCCGATGCAGAGCTTTTCCTCCTCCCCTCGAGCCTGCCTTGCCCCGGATTAACCTCCGGGGCTTTTTTCCATTTTAGTATAGCCTAAGCACTTTGCCTTCCGGTTAAGAAACCGCACGCGTCGTCTTCTCCCGCGTGACATCAGGCCCTGTCGAGGCGTATGCTTCTCCCATGATCGCAGGTATTAATCTGGCACGCTTTCGCCAGCGACTAGAAGCGCGCAGCGAAGAACTGAGGGCGTTGCAGGAGATCAGCGCCGGCAGCCGCGACGCGGTCGAGCTCGATCAGACCAGCGTCGGGCGGGTTTCGCGCATCGACGCGATCCAGCAGCAGCAAATGGCCCTGGCGTCCGAACGTCAGCGCAAGGAGGAGCTGGTCCGCATCGCCGCCGCCCTGCAGCGGATCGCCGACGGCAGCTACGGAGAATGCCTGGTGTGCGAGGAGCCGATCGCCGAAAAGCGCCTGGAGTTTGACCCGTCAATCGCGACTTGCGTCGAGTGTGCGGCCCGCGATGGGCGCTGAGCGGTCGCTCAGCCTTCGTGATACCCGGCAAGTTCGCTGAGCAGCGCGTTATAGATTCCTGCACAAAACTCAACCGCCGCATCGTCGTCGGATTTCCACGCCGACGTCCACTCCGCGAGTGTTGTGTTGTCGTGCGTGATCGGCCGCAGTTGCAGCGTGCTGATGTAGTCCTTAAATCCGGCCGACACTGGACTGGGGCCGTTAACGATCGAGTAGCGCATCGTGTATGTGCCGTCATTATGTTCGACAAGCGTTTCCGCGAAGGCGCCATTGAGGAGGCGTTTCGCTCCGGTAACGCCGACCGCCTTGCAGCTCGTTATCGCTGCCGACCACGAATCATCAATTTTCGTTTGTCGTGCACTGGCCTTCATGAGCCAGCCCGACCATAGCCGCGCGCCGTTCGCAGTCGTTGCCATAGGTGCGTCCGTCGCAGCCGCACACCGGACGGTACTCGCGGGTGCAAATCGGCGACGGCCTGACGCACTTTCCTTCCGGGTTCGCGACACCGCATTGGCTAGGCTCGGGATCGCACCACAGTCCCGCCGCGCATTCCGCGCCCGCACTGCACGCTTCGCCTTGTTTCACCAGAAACGGTGTAACGGCTTCGGCGGTGAACCTTTCCGCGATGAGGCCCGTGATGATCAAAAAAACGAAAATGAATACGAATCCGCGCATGGCAACCTCGATCGAGCCCTCGGCAAGAATCTAAAACCGCCGCCACTCTATGCGCCACCTCGATGAAGCGAACATGAATGAGATTGTGGATGAGGTGGCCGCCATCGGAGAAGCCGGCGCGCTTGCGCGGCTCACTTCACCTGATCGGTCCAGCACTGGCCGGCATAATCGAGGCCCATTTTCTCCAGCCGTCGGACGCAGTTGTTGGAGTAGGTCCGCCCGTTGCACCCGCACACGGGGTTGAAATTGCGCGGGCATTTGTTGGTCGCACGCACACAGGTGCCAATCGGATTCGTCTGCCCGCAATTACCTGGCCTGGGTTCGCACCAAAGGCCCTCATTGCAAGTGAGGGCCGCCACCGTACCGCACGTATCGCCGAGCTCCACTGCAAAGGCTTTCGGTGCGGCAGCGGCAACAGCCGTCAAAGCGAAGATCAATACGAGCGTGCGCAATGGGGAACCTCTCTTGAATTCAGAAGCACGATCATGAACCGGGTAAGCACCGCCATTGGCGAATTGCCGGCCACTATGATCAACCCTGACGAACAAAAAAAGGCGCGCGCGGAAGCCCGAGGCGTTTTGGCGGAGAGCATGAAGGGGCCCAAAAAGATACTAGAGAAGC
>JAUWFF010000058.1 GCA_030607105.1 Filomicrobium sp. | reverse complement strand
AGCCGGCCCTGCCACGGTCGAACGGTTGCTCAATTGGTACGATGCCGAACGCAGGGAACTCCCCTGGCGTAGCCCGCCGGGCAAGCGCTCCAGCGCCTACCGGGTCTGGCTCAGCGAGATCATGTTGCAGCAGACGAGGGTGAAGGCAGTAATCCCCTATTACCGCGACTTTCTCGATCGTTGGCCGACGGTGAAAAAACTTGCGGCCGCCGACCTAGACGATGTTCTCGCCGCCTGGGCGGGTCTTGGCTACTACACGCGTGCCCGCAATCTTCATAAATGCGCGAAAGCAGTTGCCGACGACCATAACGGACGCTTTCCAAAAACCGAGAAGGAACTGCTCAAGCTGCCGGGGATCGGGCCTTACACGGCGGCCGCCATCGCCGCTATCGCTTTCGGCGAAAAGTCAGCTCCTGTCGATGGCAATGTCGAACGCGTGGTTGCACGGCTATTCGCATTGCAGCTCCCCCTACCAAGCGCAAAACCGGAGATACATCAGTTCGCAGCAAGCATGGTCCCTCGTGACCGGCCTGGTGATTTCGCCCAGGCCCTGATGGACCTAGGCGCTACCGTTTGCACACCCAGGGCGCCTTCCTGTCTCACTTGTCCGCTGCAGGACGATTGCCACGCCAGCGCAAGGGGCATTGCATCGGAGCTGCCGCGCAAGGCGCCCAAGCCCGAACGTCCCAACCGCTACGGCCACGCCTTCGTGGCCTTGCGCGAAGACGGCTGTATACTGATGCGGCGCCGCCCGGCAGCCGGCCTTCTCGGCGGCATGCTTGAGGTACCCTCAACCGACTGGGTCACGGTGAAAACGCCCGTCAAAAAGGCCTTGCGCACGGTTCCCATGGCCAGCGACTGGTGGGCGGTCCCCGGCATCGTCACGCATACATTCACGCACTTTCGTCTGCAGTTGCACGTCCACCTTGCAATTGTTCCAGTCGATGCCAGCTTGCATCTTTGGGCGGAGCCCGACCGTTGTTCATGGATCAGCCGCCACGAACTCGATAACGAAGCCGTGCCAAGCGTAATGCGCAAAGTCCTGCTTCACGCTATGAAAAATCAGGCTGCGTAAAGCACGTTAACTACTTCGCGCAACCAGCCCACCGATTGGGTGGCCTGTCGGCATTCCGCGCACTCGCATGACCGCGGGCTTTGCGGACCTGGCCTTCGCAGGCAGGGCATTCTCCGACTTTTGCTGATCGCTTTCTGGCAAAACGCGAAAACCCAAACCATTGTTGGCAAACTCACTTTTCACACTTGCACGAACCGCAAATCTCGATCATCCACCGAGCGGAATTAGCTGCCGTATCCGATAATGTAGAATAGGCCTGCAACGACCGCCGACGTGACCAGCAAAACATACTTGGTGGCGTCTTTGGCCTTTCCGCTGGGTCTGGCATCAACCAACCATGCAAGCATCCCAACCACCACGGAAATAGGGAGCACCGCCACTAGAACAAACATGCTTTGGGCAACCCTGCCTGAGCCCTCATGCGGCGATAAAGCAGCCGTATAATCTATGATGAACAAACGCAAATGCTGGCTTCGTAACCGGATTATCATCCAAGCGAAATGCGCTCGTTTCCGACTATTCCGGAGTGAAACTTGTATCCGTTTTTAAGCAGATTGATTCCGTGTAGACCTTAGAAAAACCGCACGGGGACCACCTAACCTTTGTCGCAGTGCCGTTTTCTTGACACCCCAAAGGGCCGGCTCTATGTTCCGACCCGTCACGAAACCAACCGATTTATTGCCCGGTTCTGCCTTTGAGGCTTCAGTTGATGTCACATGCAGGCAAGGGCTCCGACAAAAACAATGGTAAGATCAGCCACGACGCGCGAGCCGAAATCAAGCGGCGCTCAGCCGAGATCGGCCGCAGGCTAGAAGCAGCTCGCCCAACTGCGCAAGAACATAGCCAATCAAATGGCTACGGTCACAGTGCAAGCCACGAGGCCATGGGTCGCGCGCTGAGATTGTCTACGGAGTTGATCGGAGGGATCGTCGTCGGCGCCGCACTCGGCTGGTATCTGGATCACTACCTGATGCCATACCTATTTGGTGTGAAGACTTGGCCGCTGATGTTCATCATATTCTTCCTGCTCGGTTCAGCCGCAGGCATGTTGAACGTGGTACGGAGCGGAATGAAGATGAAAACCGGCCCGAGCGCCCCCGCCAGGGGTCGTGCGGTTCCCGACGATCATAGTGACGACAATTAAGGGGAGCACGGTGGCAGCAGAAGGTCATGGGCACAGTCCGATCGAGCAGTTCGAGATCCGGGAACTGGTTCCGATCAATCTATTTGGCATCGATGCTTCTTTGACGAACTCGGGCGCCTACATGTTAATCGCGCTGGGGCTGATCTTCAGCTTCTTGTATTTTTCGACCGGCGGCCGCTCGCTAGTGCCGACAAGACTACAGTCGATCTCTGAAATCCTCTATGAGTTTATCGCCAGCACGGTCCGCGAAAACGTCGGCGCGAAGGGCATGCAGTTCTTCCCTCTTGTTTTCTCGCTGTTCATATTCGTGCTCGTATTGAACCTACTAGGAATGATACCAATTCCCGGCGTCACCTTCACCGTGACAAGCCACATCGCCGTCACCGCGACCCTGGCGCTCCTCGTTATCTCGATCGTCATCATCTACGGCCTTTACAAGCATGGGATCGGCTTTTTCGGCATTTTTGTCCCCTCCGGTGTGCCGCCGGCCCTTCTGCCGCTGCTGATCCCGATCGAGATTATCTCTTTCATCTCTCGGCCGATCAGCTTGTCGGTCCGTCTCTTCGCCAACATGCTCGCCGGCCACATCGCCCTGAAAATTTTTGCCGGCTTTATCGGCTTGCTTCTGGGTGGCGGCATTTGGGCACTGCTCGCCCCACTTCCTCTGGCGCTAACGGTCGCCCTGACTGCACTCGAAGTTCTCGTCGCTGTGCTTCAGGCGTACGTCTTCGCCGTGTTGACCTGCATCTACTTGTCGGACGCGGTGCATGGCGCGCACTAGCGGGCCTTAACCCATCAGGTCATCGTAATTATTGGAACCGCCGAATCCACGAACTCGGATATTTCAAACCAACCAAACTCATCGAAGGAGAACATCATGGATCCAGCCGCAGCAAAAATGATCGGTGCAGGCCTTGCAGCCATCGGCACAGGCGCAGCCGGCATTGGCCTCGGCACGCTGTTCGGTCACTTCCTCGCTGGCGCCTTGCGTAACCCTTCAGCAGCCGACGGCCAGCGCGGCACTCTGCTTCTCGGCTTCGCATTGACAGAAGCACTCGGCATTTTCGCCCTTCTTATCGCACTCCTTCTCCTGTTCGCTTTCTAGGTCACGTTGCTGCCGGGGCGAGACCTTCAAGTTGGTTCCGCCTCGGTTCTTTGAAGCGTACGCATTCTTGAAATAACCGGCGAACCATGGCTGAAAGCACTCACAAAGAAGCTGTCGCAGGCAAGCACGAAGTGCACACCTCAACCGGTGCTCATGGTGGTGAGCAACCCCAGTTTCCCCCCTTCAATACCGACACATATTCGTCTCAACTCGTTTGGCTCACGCTAACGTTCACGCTTCTTTATGTCTTGATGTCTCGCCTCGTGCTGCCAAGGATCGGCGAAGTGATCGACGAACGCCGCGAGCGCATACGACGCGACCTCGACACTGCGGAACGTCTCAAGTCCGATACCGATAACGCGCTTGCCGAATATGAAAAGGCTTTGAGCGACGCGCGTTCGAACGCTGGCGCCATCGCCCGCGAGACACGGGACAAACTCGATGCCAGGGTCTCCAAGCGTCAAGCGGCTGTGGATGCAGAAATCCACGACAGAATCGCGGACGCCGAAAAGCGCATCCAGGCTACGCGGACCAAGGCACTCGCCAGCGTCGATGAGATCGCCACTGACGTCGCCGGAGCGGTCGTCAAAAAGCTCATCGACGCCGATGTGTCTCCCGCCGACATTCGATCCGCGCTGAGCAAAGGCTAAGGAGAACCGATATGCAGGCCATTATCGACAACCCAGAGTACTGGGTCCTCCTGTCCTTCCTCATCTTCTGCGGCATCCTCGTTTACTTGGGCGTTCCAGACATGACGGCGAAAGGGCTCGATACCCGCGCTGACCGTATCCGCCACGAACTCGATGAAGCTCGGCGCCTTCGCGAGGAAGCCCAGGCACTTCTGACGGAGTACCAGAAGAAGGTCCGCGAAGCCGAAGAAGAGGCCAAGAGCATCATTGACCAAGCCCGAAGCGAAGCAGAGGCTCTCGAAAAAGACACCGAGATCAAGCTGAAAGAAAGCCTTGAGCGTCGCACGAAGCTTGCCGAAGACAAAATCTCTCGCGCCGAAGCCCAGGCCGTTAGCGAGGTCAAGTCCTCCGCCATCGACGCCGCCGTCGCCGCAGCCGAAAAGGTCGTCGCGAAGAAGGTCGCGGGCGACAAAGGCACCAACCTCATCGACGAGAGCATTAAGTCACTTGGCAATCGCCTGAATTGACGCCACAACTGGTCTTCTTCGAAAATACGAAGCAAACGGGCGGGCACCTATAGGTGCCCGCCCTTTCTCTTTGAATTCCAATGTATCTTGGACAATGCATCTTGGAGAAGGTGTCCAACCGGCCGTCATCAGCTCGCGCCCGCGGTAGCCTTCCTGTCAAAGCCGATGTGCATTTTATACTCGCCTGGCCGTGAACCCTGCGCGACGTCAAAGGCAATTATTCGCACCGCCGAGAAATAGCTGATCGGACGATCGAGATTGAGGTCAACGGCAACCTGCATGGTATCGGCCGCCACTTCCTGTCGGCTTGCATCCGTCACGAAAACCCTGATGGGGAATGTCGCCTGTTCGGTCTTTCCGCGCGGGCCAAGCAAGACCCTGCCAGAAAAACCATATTTGACCGTCAAGCGCCCCGGCTCAACGATACACTCTCTCGCCGTCTTCGTGATTTCGCCGCGATGCTTCACCGCCAGGCCATCACCAATCCGGCCGTCTTCATAAATCGTGACGTTGCCTCCCCGCTCCTGCGGCACAAATTTCGGGCAGCCATGAGAGATGCCACCGGTTGACAACGAACCAGCAGCACCGTTTGCGTCGGCCTTGGCCGCCGACAGCAGCTGCTCTTCAGAAACTCCGGCAACCTTGGTCTGCTCCGTGCTGCCCCCGAGAATGCTCGAACCGAAGCCCGTTGACAAAGACGGTATGCTGCAGCCCGCGAGACCAAAGGCGGCGAACGCCGCGAGCGCGCACGAGGCGACCGATTGCGATCTGCGCGGCCGGCCTGGCGCCCGACACCCCGAAACCTCCAGCTCAGTGCATTGCATGATGCCCTGCGAGCCCCCATACTTTGACTGCCGCGAACGGAGCCTTTTGTTTATCCCCCGACACGTCTTATGTCGACGTGTTGCCATTACCCGACTCAAAGTCTAGCACCCCCAAGTGCATACAGAAAAGTGCTCGCAACGACGAACTAGACTTCAATTCCCGACAATCGAGGCCAATCGACAATGAATACAAACGCAGACCCACGACGGATGTCGTCATCGACGACACGCCCATTGCTGAAGATCCTATTGGCGGCTCCGCGTGGCTTCTGTGCTGGCGTCGACCGGGCCATAAAGATCGTGGAGCTGGCACTCGATAAATTCGGTGCGCCCGTCTACGTACGACATGAGATCGTGCACAACCGCTATGTCGTCGATTCTCTGCGATCCAAAGGCGCCATTTTTGTGGATGAGCTCAACGAGATACCGGATACGGACCAGCCTGTGATTTTTTCAGCACACGGTGTCGCCAAGTCAGTGCCGGAAGCTGCAAAATCACGCAATATGTTCGTTCTCGACGCCACCTGCCCTCTGGTGTTCAAAGTCCACTTAGAGGCCGTCCGCCACTACGACGCCGGCTATCAGGCATTGCTGATCGGTCACGCCGGGCACCCGGAAGTCGTCGGCACCATGGGACAGCTGCCCGACGGCGCGGTCACGCTGATCGAGACCGTCGCCGATGCCGACGCCTTCGAGCCTCTCGATCCGGAGAAGCTCGCCTTCACGACGCAGACCACATTGTCCGTTGACGATACCGCCGAGATCGTCGAACGCCTCCGGCTTCGGTTTCCATCCATTATCGGACCGCCCAAGGAAGACATTTGCTATGCCACCACCAACCGGCAGGCCGCCGTCAAGCAAATCGCCGGCCAGTGCGATCTTGTACTCGTCGTAGGCGCCCCGAATAGCTCCAACTCGATGCGTCTCGTCGAAGTCGCTGAAAAGGCCGGCTGCCGCTCTGGCTACCTTGTTCAGCGCGCATCTGAGATTCCTTGGAATGTCCTACCCTCAACGGGCGGCACAATCGGCATCACAGCCGGTGCGTCGGCACCAGAAGTACTGGTTGAAGAGATCATCTCAGCGCTGAAGGAGCGCTATGAAACATCTGTCGACGTGGTGACCACTACCGAGGAAAATGTCGCCTTCAACATACCCCGCGCGCTGCGCGATACCGCCCCGGTCACCTGACGGTCAAACGCTTTCCGAACCCTGTCTTTGAGATCAAATAACAAGCGGATACCCGATGGCCGTCTACACCGAAGTCAGCGACGACGACCTAGCCAAGTTCCTTGTACGCTATGACATCGGAGAACTGCTCTCCTTCAAGGGTATTGCCGAGGGCGTTGAAAATACAAACTACATCCTGCACACGACCGCCGGTACTTTCATCCTGACCCTCTATGAGAAGCGCGTCGTCACTACCGACTTGCCCTTTTTTCTAGGGCTGATGGAGCACCTGGCCCAACACGGCGTCTCCTGCCCCCTGCCGGTTCGCGACCGCGAGGGCCGCAACCTAAACGCGTTGTGCGGACGAACGGCCGCCCTCATTACCTTCCTGGAGGGCT
>JAUWFF010000356.1 GCA_030607105.1 Filomicrobium sp. | reverse complement strand
ATGTGGCACAATTCCGGTTCGCGCTCCATTAGTGTCACACGAAGTGTGCTGATCCGGCGGGCCGCGCACAGCCCGGCGGTGCCGACACCGGCACCGACGTCTAGGAGGCGTGCTGTCGCTGCTTCAGTCGCATCGACGGCCGCTGCCAGCAGTACTGCGTCGATGCCAGCGCGATATCCGCGCCGGGGCTGGAGAAGTTGGAGCCTGCCGCCGAGGAATGCATCGTCGGTCACATCGGCGGGTTCCGGCTTATCGCCGTCCAAAGCAGCGATTGGGTTGGGCTCAAGGTGTCTTATCATCAATCAGCCATTGACCGAGGTCGGCCTCGCGGATAATCCGAGCTGCAGCTATTTGGTATCCTTCGTGGACCAAGAGACGGCGCGGAAGCATCCCTAGTGATCCTTCGAGGACACTCATGTTGGTGTCGAGGATCACAGCTCTTATGCCGGACTCAGCGAGGATTTTCTCGACATAAGACAATAGAACCGGGTCGTTTGTTCGAATAAGTTCATGCATGCTTTGTGGCCTGCCCCCTAAGTTTTGGATGCGGTTGCTGCAAAGAGGCTGTAGTGTCCGCTCGTTTCGCCCTCGTATGTATGACAGCAGGAATCAACTCAACTGAGGAATTAACATTGGGCGTTGTAGTCCCATTCGAAGAATCGCGCGATCCCAACAATGGCCTCAAGCCCCTTCTCGAACTCGTGCGCGAGGACATGGATGGGATTAACCGCCTGATTTTGGACCAAGCGATCTCGGATGTCGAAATGATCCCCGAACTGGCGCACCACCTGATCGATTCAGGTGGCAAGCGCCTGCGGCCGATGCTGACAATTGCGGCGGCGAAGCTGACTGGATATCAAGGCCGGGAGCATGTGCGGGTGGCTGCGGCCGTCGAGTTCATGCACACGGCCACGCTGCTGCACGACGATGTCGTCGATGAAAGCGACTATCGCCGCGGCAAAAAGGCCGCGCGAACGATTTGGGGCAATCAGGCCAGCGTTCTGGTTGGTGATTTTCTGCTGGGCCAGGCGTTCCGAATGCTCGTCGAGGTCGGATCCTTACAAGTTCTACGTATCCTGTCGAATGCGGCAGCCGTTATTGCCGAAGGCGAGGTGATGCAGCTTTCGGCGGCCAAGAACTTGGCGACGACCGAGGATGAGTATCTCAGCATCGTCAACGCAAAGACGGCCGCTCTATTCCTAGGTGCTGCTGAATCGGGCGCAGCTCTTGCCGAGCGCCCCGCCGAAGAACTTTCAGCGCTACGGTCCTACGGGAAGAACCTCGGGATCGCGTTTCAGTTGATCGATGACGCGCTTGATTACTCTGGCGACAGCAAGAACCTTGGCAAGGCCGTAGGTGATGACTTCCGCGAGGGCAAGGTGACACTGCCAGTGATTCTGGCCTTCCGGCGCGGTGGTGAGGACGAGCGTAACTTCTGGCTCAGAACCATTGGCGAGGGCAAGATCGAGGACGGTGATCTTGAGCGCGCGGTGTCGTTGATTTCCCAGCACGATGCGATCACGGCGACGGTTGAGAGGGCCAGGTCTTTTGGCATGGTCGCGCGCGATGCCATGGAAATCTTCAAGGATAGTCGCGAAAAACAGGCGTTGCAGGACGTTATTGGCTTCTGCATCGCGCGGGCGCATTAGAGCGTGATCTGCGTTAATCTAATCCAGTAGCCGGGGTGTTCTTGTTGAAGTCTTTCAGCGACGACCGCGGGCTCATCGAAGACGCCGAAACAGGTCGGGCCGGCGCCGGAGAGGCCTGCAAAGCGGCATCCGGGCTTTTGGCGGATGATCCGCAAGGTCTCCTTGATTTCCGGTATCACCCTGGTTGCGGGCGGTTGCAAATGGTTGCCCGCCCTCGTCATGAATTCGATCAGGCGGGCGAGGTCGTCAAACGTTCCGGGCGGGGGTGCCTTGGTGTTCCCGGTCCCTCGTGGCGCTCGGAGTTCACTGAAGACCTGGGCGGTCTTGTTGGGCGGGACTTCTGCCATTGGGTTTACCAGAACGGTGCCGAGCGGCGGTAAGGCTCCAAGCGGGGCTAGCTCTTCTCCCACGCCGGTGACCCAACAGGCCTGGTTCTTGAAACAGACAGATACGTCGGCACCGAGCGTTGCAGCAACAGATGCCCAGTCAATGTGCGCTGCAAGGTCCGGGTTGGCGCGCCGGATTACCCGCAGCGCGGCGGCAGCGTCGGCTGATCCGCCTCCTATGCCAGCGGCAACGGGCAGGTGCTTCTCAATGATGAAGGCGCCGAGTTTCAACTTTGGTTCAGTGTGTGCCAGAAGCGAAAGCGCCCGCCCGACGATATTCTCACCAACGACTGCTGTGGCGAAGGGGCCGCTGACTGCAATACCAACGGGTTTGCCGACGTCGAGTGTCACGATATCGAATGTGTCGTCCGCAAACGCGATCAGACTAGCGAGTTCATGATAGCCGTCCGCGCGTCGTCCCAACACCTCAAGTGTCAGGTTGATTTTCGCGCGGGCTCTCGTCGTAATCAAATCAGGCTTTGCCGAATTATCTTCCGTTTCGCCGCTGAGGCAGCGGTATCGAATTCTTACCAGGACTTGGTAGCTTTGTTGCACTCAGCTCCGGTTCCGCCGTGGTGGCTGGGTCAGCAAGTGCTTGTCGTTTGACGGGCAGGCCCTCTACGAGTTTCGTGCGAATGGTACCGATGAGATCGGCTTCTGGGTTGAGGCTCAGCGCCTGATCCCACTGGAAACGGGCTTCGCGGATGCGTCCAACCTGCCAGTAAGCGTCGCCAAGGTGATCATTGAGGACCGGGTCCTCGGGGCGCAGCTCGACGGCCCTCTCCAAATATTTGACCGACTTCGGATACCTGCCGAGTCGATAGTGCGCCCAACCCAGGCTGTCGACGATGTATCCGTCGTCCGGCTTTAGGGAAACGGCTTTTTCTATCAGCTTCAAGCCTCTGCGTAGATTGATTTTCTGGTCAATCCACGAATAGCCC
>JAUWFF010000384.1 GCA_030607105.1 Filomicrobium sp. | reverse complement strand
GCGTTTTTCAATAGCGGTTTTCGGAACGCCGGGACCGAAGGATGCATGGGGACTTCGCCTCGAAGGGCACCACCTTTCGCTGTCGTTTTCTGTAAGGAACAATCAGGTCGTCTCAGTTACACCGGCGGCATTCGCCGCACTTCCTAACAGGGTCGTGAGCGGACGCCACCGAGGGCTTAATACCTTACAGAGCGAGGAGACACTCGCTCGGCAATTGCAGGCGGATCTCGCGCCGCGGTTGAAGGCCAAGGCACAACTCAGTGAAGGCCGCCTGTTCAATATCCTCTCGTATGCCGGACGCGAACGATCGAACACGCGTAAGGTTGGTGTTGCCGCCGCGGACATGACCGAAGGCCAGCGCGAAATCCTGCGACAGCTTATAGAGACTTATGCTTTGGAGCCCTATGTCGGTGTTCTGGCTGCAGCTCAAGATGCCCGATTGAGGCAGGATGACCTGGCTGGGATACACTTTGCTTGGTACGGGCCGAATGTGGTTGAACAGTCATTTGGCTATCGTGTGATTGGCGACAAATTTGTCATCGAGTTAGGCTGCATCGACCGTCAGGCCCAGCACCTACATCCCATCTATCATGATTTGGACAATACTCTCGGCGAGGGCGCCTGACAGATTGTGGAGTGCCTCGATATGGAGGCCTAGCCTTGACGCAGTTTCATTGGTGTTTCCGGCGCCGTCGGCAAGCTTCAGCCGGCCAACGCCCCAACAGCAGAACGATACCATCACTGCTGTGCCGACTGCCTCTACAATGCTGCCAAAGACTGACGCATACGAAGGCTGGTAACCATCTTCCTGACGAGGTGCTGCACCATGAAGTCAAACCGAACCTGCAGGCGCGCGAGAATTTCGCGCAGGTCCGTCGCCAAGTTCCTGACGGCAGCCCCGCTGCTGGCACTGTCGAGAACGGCCCGGGCTGCGCCGACGCCATCTGCTGTTGAGGGTCCATTTTACCTAACGTCAACGATGTGCTACCGGGATATCGACAACGACCTCGTGAAAATTGCAGGGCGCGTGGAGAAAGCTGGCGGCGAAGTCATCCATCTGCGCGGCCGCGTCTTGGATCGCGACGGCCAGCCGGTCCAGGGTGCGCGAGTCGAAATCTGGCAGTGCGACGTGAACGGTCGCTATCTCCACTCCGGCGATAGTGGATATCGCCGTGAGCGACGGGACAGTGGTTTTCAGGGTTTTGGTTTCGATATCACTGGCCCGCAAGGTGACTATGCGTTTCGCACAATCAAGCCAGTCCCCTATCCGGGCCGCACACCTCATATACATGTGAAGGTTCTTCACCATGGTTCGGAACTCACAACGCAGTTTTATCTTGCGGAGCATCCTTTGAACCGGCGGGACATTCTGTTTCGGCGCATGTCGAAACGTGAGCAGGATGCCGTCACGATGCGATTTGAAAGGGGCTCCGAAGGACCGGTATCAACGGTTGACATTCGACTTTGAGCCTCTCCAGACACCCGGCTTTCAACCCGATAGCGTGACTGCCACGCGCGGGAGTGCTGGTGCAATTTGCGCAACTCGCAAAAAAGAAACGGTGGCGACCCCGCGGCACCACCGTTTCCCATGCACCCCGTCACCTCTTCGCGCCAAATCGTCTGTCGCGTTGAGGAGCCTGATGTGGATTTTAGGGTGATTCGGCTCGTCAACACGAGCAATATTTCGCCACCCGAAATAGTGGCTCGCCGTATCTTCTGAGCGAGCAAGCAGCTGCATTCCGCGCACGGGCGTTGTTCGGTTCCCAGCAAGCCGTACGGCCAACGGAGAGATCGAGCGACAGCCGTTACAGAAGACCCTTCGACGCTACGCGAGCAGCTAAAGGATATGCGCACGCACAAGCCCAATAACGGTGTGCGGCACTTGGCTCTACGTTCAGCTCATTTTCTTTAGAAAATGCGGCTCCATGGATGACTGCTCGGGCAGGCGCTCGGATGCGAGCGCAAGTAGTGATGCAAAACGTGCAACAAGTTCAGCACGTGTTTACGATCGCCACGATGCTGCGCCTCCCGAATATCGTCCACTATCATGTCCCGAATTTTCGCCTCGCCTTCAGTGCTCTGAGAATAATACTCCGCTAGGCTACAGGCGGCTGCTTCCGGTATATGTTCGTGTTCCGCGATGGCCAAGATTTCATCTTCGGTCACCCCACTGAAGGCTATGAGATCTTCAAGTGTTAACATCATCGTCCCTCCCCAGTGCTAACTCAACGGCATCGAGACAAATGCCACCGGATCGGAAGGATTGATCCGGTGGAAGGCGGCTTCATCGATCGCTACATCGATCGAGCTACAGAGCTTTGCGCTAACCGCGGTGATCAGCTGATATTCCAGCGCTGCTCTTAAAGCGAATGTCAAACTACTAGCGTCCCCCATTGGGTGATTTGACACTTCTCAAAAAAGTGCTTGTTCCGATCCGATTTGTCGCACCGGGTCCTTTAAGGACTTTGTGCTGAGCGGTGACATCGACCAGCCCCTGTACTTGACCAAAATTCGGCTCAGTGCACGAGGCTGACATCGGCCGTGTGTGCTCAACGTTCTGGTCTCAAATCGCAGGCCACTTCAATGTCCGCTTTCGGAGCTAGAGCGGAACATGCCTGGGCTGTGTCAGTCGGACGACGCCCTTGTCCGCTTTGATCAAT
>JAUWFF010000097.1 GCA_030607105.1 Filomicrobium sp. | reverse complement strand
GGCGCCTGTTCATGCCTGGTCCTTTTAGAATGATCGAGCTCATGACACATACATATTGTTATTACACTATGTCGGCACGCTTAGGGCCTTGTGGAAGACCCTGCGGGCGACATTGCGTCGTACTCGTCTAAGGGCTGCGCGCGTGCGCTGATCCGCACTCAGAGCGGAACGAGCGCGTGACACTAGCTGAATGACACCCACGAAACAATGTTAACAATGGCACCGGATGCGAGCGTCGTTTCCTTTGCGCCAAGTCATTGAATCGCCTGGGCTTGATGGTTAAATTTAGGTTACGGCGCGGGGCCGGCTGATGCCGCGCAATCACAACCAGAGCGCGACCTCCGTCGCGAGAACAACCAGGAGTGGAGGCGACCTATGACAACTTTCGACAATCGCGAAAAGGCATTTGAGAAAAAATTTGCTCTCGACGAAGAGTTGAAATTTAAGGCCGAAGCGCGGCGCAACAACCTCCTGGCCGCCTGGGCCGCCGAAAAATTGGGCATTTCGGGAGATG
This sequence comes from Filomicrobium sp., assembly GCA_030607105.1. Classification (GTDB taxonomy): domain Bacteria; phylum Pseudomonadota; class Alphaproteobacteria; order Rhizobiales; family Hyphomicrobiaceae; genus Filomicrobium. The sequence continues at coordinate 5,453 of JAUWFF010000097.1, read as the reverse complement.
CCGTCGCGGACTACAAAAAGGAAGTCCGTCGCGCGGATCTCGCCGAAGCCGGCGACGAGGACGTGTTCCGCAAGGTGCGCGGTGACTTCGACGCCAAGGGCGTCACTGTCTCGGATGAGGAACTCCGCGAAAAGATGGTTTCTTGTATGGAACAGGCAATCACGCAGATCGAATCCGAGAGCTGAACGGCCAGCCGAAATTTGCTGGGTCGACCGCGGAGCGGCCCAGCACTCATCCCAACGTCTTCATGAACAGCCCAAACCTCAACAAGCCTTCCGGCCACGCACCATGGCCGGAATCGACGTTTAGATGCCCGCAGTCGCCCGTTTCTACCAACGTGGCGCCCCAGGCTTCGGCCAGTTCCTTGGCCCGCTCCAACATGCAATAGGGATCGTTAGTGGATGCCACGAGCGTCGCTGGGAACGGCAGCCGCGCCGTCGGAGCCGGAGCGAAGCCGCGAATGGATTTGCAGGGGTCATAACCGCGCGTCACCGGCCATTTGTCGGCATTGTCCACATCCGCGGGCGCCACCAGGAAAGCGCCAGCGACGTTCTCATCCTTTAACAAGGGCGCTGCATGAACGGTGGCAATAACGCCGAGGCTATGAGCCACCAGCACCACGGGTCGCCGGGCCTCTTGAACGAGCGACCTGATAAGCGCCGTCCAGGCCCCAAGGTCCGGCTCATACCATTCCTCCTGCACGACGCGGCGTGCGGTCGTCAGGCTGCGCTCCCAGCGGCTTTGCCAGTGATCCTCTTCGGAACCCGACCAACCTGGAATGATGAGAATGTCGGCGTCAGCGGCACGCATCAGCTATCGGCTATACTTTCTGCATCCCAACATCAAGACCGCATCCCAACATTAAGGAAGGTGATCAGCAAGGGCGACTATTCCACGGCTGGCCAGGCTCAGCCAAAGACACGCGAAAAGATCGTGTCGATATGCTTCAAATGATAGCCGATGTTGAACATCTCATCGAGCTCAGCGGCGGACAGGTGTTTGGTAACATCCTGATCGGACTTCAGCTCACGCAGAAAATCAGCGCCCTCGTTCCAGGTCTTCATCGCATTGCGTTGCACGAACATATAGGCGTCTTCGCGCGAGACGCCCTTCTGCGTGAGCGCCAGCAGGACGCGCTGCGAGTTGTGCAGACCTGACAGCTTGTCAAGATTGGCCTGCATGCGTTCGGGATAGACTACCAGCTTTTCAATCACACCGGCGAGCCGGTTCAGCGCGAAATCCAGTGTGACGGTCGCATCCGGACCAATCATGCGCTCGACCGAAGAGTGCGAGATATCCCGCTCGTGCCACAGCGCGACATTTTCCATTGCTGGTAGAGCATAGGCCCGGACCATGCGCGCCAGCCCTGTAAGGTTTTCGGTAAGAACCGGGTTTCGCTTGTGCGGCATCGCCGAGGAGCCCTTTTGGCCAGGCGAGAAGTACTCTTCAGCCTCAAGCACCTCGGTGCGCTGCAGGTGACGTATCTCTGTCGCCAGCCTCTCGATCGATGAAGCGACAACAGCAAGCGTGGCAAAGAACATGGCATGCCGGTCGCGTGGGATGACTTGGGTCGATACCGGCTCGGGCTCCAGCCCCATGGCCGCGGCGACATGCTCCTCCACACGCGGATCGATGTTGGCGAATGTGCCGATCGCCCCGGAAATCGCACAGGTCGCGACTTCCTTACGGGCGGCCAGCAGCCGCGTTTTGTTGCGCTGGAATTCGGCATAGGCCTGCGCGAGTTTGACGCCGAAGGTGGTCGGCTCGGCATGAATTCCGTGGCTGCGCCCGATGGTGACCGTCGTCTTGTGCTCGTACGCACGTGTCTTAAGCGCTGTGAGCAAACGATCAAGATCGACAAGCAGGAGATCAGCGGCCCGCGTCAACTGCACGTTTAGGCAGGTATCAAGGACATCCGAAGAAGTCATTCCCTGGTGCACGAAGCGGGCTTCCGGTCCGACGAATTCCGCCAAGTGCGTAAGGAAGGCAATGACGTCGTGCTTGGTGACGGCTTCGATTTCATCAATACGGGAGATGTCGAATTCCGCCGCGCGGCCTTTTTCCCAAATCGTTGCGGCGGCTTCTTGGGGGATAATGCCAAGCTCCGCCATGGCTGTTGCCGCATGCGCTTCGATTTCAAACCAAATATGGAAGCGGGTTTCAGGCGACCAGATGGCTGTCATCTCGGGACGGGAATAGCGCGGGATCATGAGCGGACTTCTTTTTGATTGAACAAAATCGTTGCCCGGCTGCTAGCACCCCAATCGCGGTCCCGGCAATGGCCGAATAGAAAGCCTGCGTCATTCGGCGGCTGGGAACATCTGTTGGTAGGCAGGTGGAGCAAGCCAACCCTCCGGTGTGGCGGCGGCTTCGTAGATGGCTCGGGCGATAGCCCGGCTGAGAGCATTGCCAGCCGCACTGCCAATCAAGGCCAGCGAATAAACGGGATCGTCCAGCGGCACGTCACCCGTCGCGAGGGCGTAGACCGTGTCCCCGTCAAGCGGCGTGTGAACAGGATGGATCGCCCGCGCCAGACCGGTCTGCGCCATAATGGCAAGACGCCGGGCCTCGCGCTTGTCGAGCCGCGCGTTCGTGGCGACAACGGCAAGCGTTGTATTCTCACCAGGTCCCCCCTTGAGCGGCGGCGGCTCAGGCGGATAAGCCCAGTCTGGCGGGCCACCAAGTCCGCCAAACTCACTCTCACGCTCGAAGGCGTGCGCCCAGAAATGGGCTGTCTCGCCCATGGTCACGGCTCCCACGGGGTTTGCGGCAACGAGCGCCCCGACGACGAACCGGTCGCCAACCGCAACCGAAGCGCTACCAAGCCCGCCACGCAGATTTGCGGTGGTCGCTCCGAAACCTGCGCCGACGCTCCCTAAATCAAAGTGCTGGTCCGTAGCAGCCTGGCAGGCCTCTTTGGCAAGCCTCGCGTAAGCCTCCGACAGCTGCTCCTTGTCACCACCGTTCAAGAGGTCAAACAAAATCGCCTGCGACACAATGGGGACCCGCGCGTCGCGAATGGCAAACCCCACACTGCGCTCAGCCAACCACTCCCTCACACCCGTCGCAGCCGCTAAACCAAAAGCTGAGCCACCTGAAACAACGATGGCGTGAACCTCATCAACCATTCCGTCGACTGCCAGCGCCTCGGTCTCCAAAGTGCCCGGCCCACCACCGCGAATATCCACAGCAGCAACGCCACCATCCGGTGACAAAACCACCGTCACGCCCGAGCGAATTGTCGCATCATGAGCGGAGCCGACAGCGACACCGGCGACATCAGTGATCAGATTTCGCGACAGGGCCATAACAAAGAAACAGCTTGAAGCGGGGAAGCGAGAACTGCTCGGAACCTTGGCGGCCGCAAACTGAAAGGTCAACGCCAGACAATGACCTGGCACAAGCCCGAAGAGATTTCATCATCGCATCAAAGATCATTCAAATTGTGAATTGCGATCGTCCAACCTGCGCCCATATTCGACCAGTAATACGGGAGGTCGGGTGTGTTGGCTATCCGCCACGCAAAGTTACCATTGGAACATCGGCGGGTTGAACTCTGCGCTATCCTGCGTAAATGCTTACTAACTAATCCAGTTCAAACTGGGTTGGTCGCCGACGCTGACTGCCTTTTCGGGTCGTCATCGGCGGTGAGGAAACCGAAAAGGATCGCAAGATGAATGCGAACGATGTCGTACAAGAGGTCGCCGAGTTGAACGGCCTCATCGACGAAACAGAAGACCCTCGCGAATGCTATGCTGCAGTGCGAGACTGCATCCGCAAGCATCGCGAAGCGGGCGAAGAGATCCCTGAGGATCTGCAGCGCCTTGAGAAGGTCATGTTGACGGAGTGCCTGGCGGAGTCGCAGGGACGCTAAGCGTCTCCTCTGCAATAGTACTCGCCAACTGGCGCCCGTTGCGCCGGCGAAATCCCGTTTAAGTCGAGATTCGGCGGGCTCATTTGGGGCCGACCAAGCCGAAGTATCCGTGCTCATCTAAGCTCGACGCGATCCAATTCTGCATCGCATTTGCCAGCTGCTATCCATGCAAAAAGACGCCCGAACGGGGCGCCCTTTTTATTTGGTGCACTTTCATAAAGCTCGATAACAGAGTCAGTTTTCAACGTAGGTAATGCGATCGCCATCGCCCTTCTGCCATGTATACATGGTGTAATCGAGCCGGTTGACGTCGCCTTTTTCGTCAAAAGCAATTTTACCAATCACGGTATCGAATTCCTGACCGGAGCGCATCTGCTCGGCGACTTTCTTTGGATCAATCGATTGGATCGCCTCGGCAGCCTGTTGGATGATCTGAACAACGGCATACGAGTACAGCGTGTAGGCTTCCGTGGAGATTCCCTTTTCCTCAAACTTCTTAAGAGCATCCTGGGCTTCAGGACGCTTGCGCGGATCTGGGGCGAAGGTCATCAGCGTACCTTCCGCGGCCGGTCCGGCGATGGAAGCGAATTCGTCGGTCGCAATCCCGTCACCCGACATCAAGGTTGCATTTAACCTCTGATCGCGCATTTGCCGGGCAATCAGACCGGCTTCTGTGTGAACACCGCCGAAGTACACGAGTTCGGCTCCTGCATCCTTCATTTTGGCGATCAGCGCGGATAGGTCTTTCTCCCCGATATTGATCCCCTCGTAAATGATCTCGGTGATACCGACGGCATTGAGTGCCTTCTTCGTTTCATCCGCCAGTCCCTTACCGTAAGGCGTCTTGTCATGGACAACGGCGACCTTCTTGCCCGCATGATCTTTGGCAATGAATTGGCCCGCGACGGTCCCCTGCTGGTCATCACGGCCGCAGACACGGAACACGTTCCACATCTTGCGATCGGTGATCTTCGGGTTGGTGGAGGCTGGCGTCACCATCAGCAATCCATTCTCAAGGTAGACATCGGATGCCGGGATCGAGACGCCCGAGTTGAAGTGGCCGACAACGAATTTGACGCCTTCGCCGGCCATTTTATTGGCGACCGACACGCCCTGCTTGGGGTCCGAGACGTCATCTTCATAGACGAGCGAGATCTTCTTTCCGAGGATGCCACCGGCGCCATTGATGTCTTCCACCGCCTGAGTAGCGCCATTCTTGAGCTGCTCGCCAAAGGCAGCATTGGGTCCAGTGAGCGGTCCGGCAACACCCATCTTGATCGTTTCAGCACCGCCACCGTTGCCGCCATCGGTGCCTGAGTCACCGCACGCCGCGACAGCCAGCGCCGACAGAACACTGATGCCGGCAATTACAAACTTCCGCATCTAAAACTCTCCACTGGTTAGGAGGCCACTCCAAGGCATTCTGAATTGTCGACGCTGTAACGGCGAGGGGGGCGAAGGTCAATGCTTGCGCCGCCAGCTCAACGGCCCAACCTGCTCGAACAGCCAGGAATACTGGGTGTGCATTTGCCAGGCGCGCATTGCCCGATACCCCGCCAAAGCCATCGCCAGCAGCACC
>JAUWFF010000289.1 GCA_030607105.1 Filomicrobium sp. | reverse complement strand
AGATTATCCCGCGTGCCTTGTGCTCCTTCCTGGCGCAACACCTCGAGTACGGCCTCCAGCTCCGGCAGCCGCTCCACGTCAATCGGCGGGCAGACGACCTCGTAGGGAATGACCAACGAGCCGAGATCGCCATAGACCTCGCGCATTGCGTGGCTGAACGTCTCCATCCAGCCTTGCAGGCCTGAAGCGGACGGTGCGGCCTCGCCGGGCGCCCGGTGGGCATACTGCGTATCGAGTTCGACCAGGAAATCGCCGAGCCGCGTCTTGCGGATATGGTACCGATGTGGGTCCTCGCACTCGGCGGTTCCGCCATAGAGATCGGCAACGCGGCTGGCGACGCGCGAAGGGCTGACGGCAGCAAACTCAATCTCGACGCCGACTCGGCGCCGCTTGCCCTCATAGTTATGATCGCGCGGCGGAAGCCGTAGCTTGGATATCGAAGACATCAGATGGGGCCAGCCTCACTGAGAATGCCACCTTGCCGGAAAGGGCACTCTTTCGACCGCAAACACGCGTGCGAGGATATCGGCACGGTGAATCATTTACCAACTGTTAACCAAATCATCGTGAAGCTTCCGGCTGCTGGAGCGGACACCTGGGAGAGGCGGTTTGGGGAGACGGGGTTTGGAAGATGATCAAAGCTTGGAGCTGACGCTCCAAGCATGGCTTGATCACCTCAGGCATGAACGCGCGTCTTCGGCCAATACGCTGGAAGCCTACGCCCGCGATATTCAGCAGTTCTCCAACTTTCTCAAGGCGGAGTTCGGACGGGAACTCCTGCTTGCGGATTTCGAAGCCCTGGACGCCCGCGTCTTTCGGCGCTTCATGGCTGCCAGGCGCAAGCGCGGCATTCAGTCACGGTCGCTGTCGCGCACTATGTCGGCGCTGCGCGCGTTTTTCCGCTGGCTGGAAAAGCGCGATATCCTTAAGAACCGCTCGGTAATGCAAGTGCAGATGCCGAAGGTACCGCACGGGGTGCCGAAACCGCTGACGATCGAAAAGGCGCAGGCCACCGTCGCTTCGACCATGGATCAAAAGATTGATTGGGAGGCTGCGCGCAACGCTGCAGTCCTCCTGCTGCTGTATGGCTGCGGGCTGCGCATATCGGAAGCGCTGGGTCTCAAGCGTCGGGACGCCCCCCTGAAGGACCGCGATAGTCTTGTCATCAAAGGCAAAGGTGGCCGCGAGCGGTTGGTTCCGGTGCTGAGGATCGTTCAGGACGCGGTCGCTAATTATCTGGAGCTGTGCCCTTATCCGCTCCAACAGGATGATCCCTTGTTTCTAGGCGCGAAAGGCGGTCCGCTCTCGCCACGCATTATCCAACTCACTATGAAACGGCTGCGTGAAGAGCTCGGGCTGCCCGAAACGGCAACCCCACACGCCCTTCGCCATTCCTTCGCCACGCATCTTCTGTCGGCTGGCGCTGACCTTCGGCAAATCCAGGAACTACTTGGGCACGCTTCGCTTTCAACGACTCAAATTTACACCGAGGTTGACCGAGAACGGCTCTTGGCTGTCTATAACGCGGCTCACCCGCGGGCATGAGCCCGCTTGTCTCGAGGTTACCGCGTTGCTGATTTTCAAATGGCTTAATAATCGCAAGCAGAGCCTGCGCGCAGCGGGCCTGTGCTGCCTGGTCCTGCTCAGCTCCATTGGAGCTGTCACGGCCGCCGCCAAAACGTCTTGCGGCGGCAGCAGTCTTATCCAAGAGATTCAGGCTGGAAATCCGGACGCTTTTGCCAAGGTCATGGCCGAAGCCAAAGGCACAGAGAATGGCGGCGCGTTGTTGTGGCGGATCAGCAAAGATGGCGTTGCAGATTCGTATCTGTTCGGCACCGTGCATATGACCGATGCCCGCGTGACGAAGCTCTCGAAACAGGTGCAAAACGCGATCGAGGGCTCTAAGGTCGTCGTGCTTGAGGTTGCCGACACCTCACCGACGGCCGTCGCATCGGCGCTCGCGAATGCTCCCTCCTTGATGATGTTCAATGACGGGCGGCGTCTTGATCACCTTGTTTCGCCCGAACTTTTTTCGAAGGTCAAAGTCCAGCTTGAAGCGGCACGTCTGCCTAGCGGATTCGCGCGGATGTTCAAGCCGTGGGTGGTCAGCATGGTGATGGCGGTCAGCGAATGTGAGCGCAAACGGATCGAAGGCGGCGAGCCGGTGCTCGATATGCGGATCGCCGAAATTGCACGGGCGAAATCCATCCCTGTCGTTGGTCTGGAAACGGTCCAATCACAGCTTGAAGCCGCCGCCTCGGTGCCGATGGAAGAACAGGTTGCGATGCTGCGGCTGAGCCTACGCTTCGCCGACCGCGCTGATGATCTTCGGGAAACGATCCTGCAGCTCTATCTTGGCAGACAGCTCGGGGCGCTATTGCCTTTGCAGAAGATCCTGGCCAAGAGGTACGGCATCAAAGACACCGAATTCGCCGGTTTCAAAAAACAGATGGTGGACCAGCGAAATCGGAAGATGCGTACGCACGCGCTGCCGCTGCTGGCAAAAGGCAACGTCTTCATTGGCGTCGGAGCGCTACATCTGATCGGTGAAGATGGCTTGGTCGCGCTTTTGCGAAATGCCGGTTACATTTTAGAGCCGGTTAAGTAGTGCGGCGGCCGGTGCGGCCATGGCCTTTGACGACCTCAGCCAACGAAGCGCTGGGTGATTAGCACGGTGAATGCCGCCGTCACGGCACTGACGCCCGCCCCCCATGCCATGTCGACGACGGCGATGTTAAGTGGAAATCCTTGTACTACCGCGAGATTGGTGAGGTCATAGGTAGCGTAGGCGACGAGCCCAAACATAGCCCCCATCATGGCCGCTTTCTGCCAATCGCCGCCAGCCAGCGCCGGCTGGACGACGAACACGAACAGTCCAATCGAATAGATCAGATAGAAGCCGAACGCCGCCGCCATGTTGACGTTTTCGGCCATCAGACTGCCAAGGCCGTTACGATAGAACTCTCGTGCGATTATGCCTATCCAGATTAGGTCGAGGATCAGTAGAATGCCCGCCATGACCAAATAGGAAACGATTAGTTTTGTCATTGTGCCGCCGTTTATGGATCGCGTTTGCTTCGTATACGGCGGCACGCCGTAAGGCGACCAACTGACCTAAAAAAACTGGTTTGACGAACGAACGATCTGCGGCCGCGAGGCAGAGCCGCCTTGTTGATCGCCGAAAGCCGCGCCCCTCACATATGAATCGGGCGTTTGTCGACGGCAAGTGCGGCTTCTTTTACAGCTTCGGTCAGCGTCGGGTGGGCGTGGCAGGTGCGTGCCAAGTCTTCGGCGGAACCGCCGAACTCCATGATGACGGCGGCTTCGGCGATCAGTTCGCCAACATGAGGGCCGACCATATGAACGCCAAGCACACGGTCGGTTTTAGCATCGGCGAGAACTTTAACGAAGCCATCGGTAGTGCGGTTTACCTTGGCGCGGCCGTTGGCCATGAATGGGAAC
>JAUWFF010000111.1 GCA_030607105.1 Filomicrobium sp. | reverse complement strand
AGCAATTGCACTGCTGAAGCAAGACTTTGGAGACCGCCTCGTCACCAAAAACGATATCAGGCGTCAACATGCACATACATTGACTTGGATCGAGGGCGAACCTCCCGATGCGGTTGTTTTTGCCGAATCGATGAAGGAGGTCACTGAAGTCGTCGGGGTTGCCGCACGTTTTGGCATACCGATAATCCCCTTTGGCGCCGGAACCTCGCTTGAAGGCCACGTCAATGCGCCGCGCGGCGGCCTATGCCTCGATTTGTCGCGCATGGATCATGTGCTGCGCCTCAACACCGAAGACCTCGACTGCACGGTTGAAGCCGGTTTACCACGGGGGCGCCTGAACCCCTACTTGCGCGATACAGGTCTTTTTTTCCCCGTCGACCCGGGCGCAGAGGAAGCCACCATCGGCGGCATGGCCTCGACGCGGGCCTCGGGCACGACCACAGTCCGCTATGGCACCATGCGCGAGAACATCATTTCCCTGAAGGCGGTCCTCGCCAACGGCCGTGTCATCGAAACCGGTGGGCGTGCGCGCAAATCAGCCGCTGGTTATGATCTCACGCACCTTCTCGTCGGCTCCGAAGGCACGCTGGGCATCATCACCGAGGTCACCCTACGCTTGCACGGAGTGCCCGAATGCATAATCGCCGCGATCTCGGGCTTTCCTACGCTCACCAGCGCCTGCGACACGACCATGGCGGCAATCGCCATGGGCCTCGGCCTGGCCCGCATCGAACTCCTCGATCCACTGGTGATCGACGCCGTCAACAAGCACGCCGGCCTAACGCTCGACCCGCTGCCGACACTTTTTCTTGAATTCCACGGTACGCCTGCGGCGGCCCGGGAACAGGTCGCCGCATTCGAGGAACTTGCACGTTTCGAAGGCGCCACGAACTTCGCCAGTGCCGCCGATGAGGCGGAGCGCAAACGCCTATGGAAGGCCCGCCATGAAGCGTTATGGGCTGTTCGCGAGGCGTGGCCTGGCCGCACAACTCTGATTACCGATGTATGTGTTCCGGTCTCCCGGTTGGCCGAATGCATCGCCGAAACCGAAGCTGACATCGCCGCGAGCGGCTTGACGGCGCCCATCGTCGGTCATGTCGGCGATGGGAATTTTCACGCCCTGGCGCTGCACACGCTTGGCGATACAGATGAGCTCGCATTGATCCGCGCTTTCGCCGAACGCCTGGCGGCCCGCGCGATTTCCATGGAAGGCACCTGCACCGGCGAGCACGGAATCGGTCAAGGCAAAAAGGGGCTGTTGCGTATGGAGCGCGGTGAGGCTGTCAGCACGATGGCATCGATAAAAAGCGCGCTTGACCCATTGGGAATTCTCAATCCTGGAAAGATCTTTGACCAGCACTGATCAGGTGCTGGGCTTACCTATTAGTAAACAATTTGCAGCTTGAATTCCTCCAATTGAGGGGAATTCAGGGGAGGGTGCGAAATCTTCGTCAGTTATCCTTTAGCTTGCTGGCTTTCTGGAACGGGTAACAACGCTATGGACAAAATCCCTGCCCTCGCCGGTGGTGACAATAGGATGGATGTTGCCTTCGAGGCTACGCGATGAAATTCAACCGACAGGAAATGATCTTTAACGGCGCCTTCGCGTTCATGTTCGCCGGGCTGCTTGTTTACATGGTGCGGGACGGCCTCATTTACGAAGCGGTCGAGCCGTGCTCGCAGCGCTACCTTTCACCAACCGTATTCACACTCGATAACGGGTCTGGCCCACTGTCGAATGTGCAACTCGTCGGCAACATCGGCGCTTCACAACGCGGCATCTTTAACAACGCCAAGGTCGTGAGGGTGCGCGGTGTCTCCGGAGAGATCGCATTGAAGGTTTTCCTGAGGCCCATGGACGGCGACGCCAACGGCATTCGCTTCCGATGGTCACCGCGCAATCTTGAAGGCGCAACCTCGGCTTGCCTGACCTATTCCGTCTATCTGCCTAAGAAGTTTGAAACCGGCAGCGGTGGCTTTTTGCCAGGCATCTACACGGGAACGGGTCCGCAACGCGGGGAGGCATCCGATGTTGATGGGTCGATGATGCAGCGCGTGGTCTGGCTCAAGGACAGAAGCGGTGCCCTAGTTTTGCAAAGCAAGCAGCAAGGCGACATCAAAGGCAAATACGTGGGCTCAGAGCGCTTTGAACTGCCAAGAGGGCGATGGGTCCCAATCGAGCAAGAAATCGTGCTGAACAAAAGTGGCAAGAAGGATGGCTTGGCGCGTGTCTTTGTCGACGGGGAAATGGTTCTTGAGAATAATCGGTCCACGTGGCGCAAGTCCGACCGGTTCGTGATTAATGGCGTGCAGGCGGATATCGGCTACAAACATCCTCAAGACGCTGCCAAGCCGCCAGTGAAGGTCAATAGCATTTACGTCTCGCAAATGAAGTTTCGCTGGCAATAATCAGTTTGCGGGCCTCCCTGAGCCTGGTGAAATGGATCGTCCCTGAAGCGCCTCGTTGCATGGTGCGCTCCCTCAGCTTTCCAGCGGTTTCCAGCCCTCGGCGATGGCTTCGTCTTCACTGCAGAACCAACGGTCGCCTCTTTTTCGCGAGATGCGATAGCTTTCGTAGCTTGATGACCACGGCAGAATGTAAACCTTATCGTGGGCTCGCGCTCGGTCCTTGCCTTTGATCGGGCACCCCGATGGCGCGCGCGATTTGGCCATCTCCCAGCGTTCCGCCCTGAACTCAGCCGGCGCCTGAGCTTCTCCCTGCCAGATACCGCGACCGGCACGCCTTGCTTCGTCTTCTTCTTTGCCATAGCCGCTGAGGAAGCCAGACAGCGCAAACACATGACCGCCCCTGACGAGTTCCGCTGCAATGTCCTTTTCGCTAACAGCACAATCGGCGAACTTGCGTCCGGCACCGTCCGTGCGCGTCACTGAGCATTCAACTGTGTCGTAGCCGGTAATGCGCCGCAGCGCGGTAAGTGCAGAGCGTCCGCATCGCCATTTTCTGCCACGCTTCGTCCGGCACGATTGCCGGGTCTCCGGCGCCTCGATGCCCGCCAGCACGATTCTGCTGTCACCGATCACCATGGTGTCTCCGGTGAGCGCTTTCGCCTGCCCTTTGATCACTTCGCGCACGGTGGTTTCCGCGAGGCTGGCGGGAAGTTGACCAAGAAACGGCAGTATGAACGAGCCGAGACCGGCGATTACTCCGACGACGAGAATGGCCGCAATAGCTTTGGTGGCGATGGTGCTGGCAGCCCAGGACGTCCTGCCCTCGTGGGTCGCGTCGGGGCCAAATCGACTGGTGTTAAAAGGAGCGCCAAGGGAGGCCCGCCCGGCGATCACAGGCAGTGCGGCCAGCCCAATTAGCGCGACTGCGATCAGGCCGGCGCTGAGCGTAATACCATCAAAGCTGCCCTGTAAAACACGGGTGATGGCACCGATCGCGGCAGCGATGCCGGCGACAGTCAGGGGCAGGCCTATTCTGGGCGACATCGACTGGCCTAAGCCGCCAAGACCGCCGGCAAGAGCTTCAAGCCCTTTTCCCGAGGCCTTTAGGATCTGCCTGCCGGCGTAATGGCCGAACGCATAAAGTCCGGAGCTGGTCCTCGCGGCAGCAAGTTGCATAGCGCCGCCGGCGACCTGGGCCCCTACGGCGACCTTATCGCGGACCTTGGCACTAGCTTGCTTCGCCTCCCGCCGAGCTGCATCAATTCCGCGTTTGGCCGCTTCGACACGCGACCATCCAGCCGCCTTGCCGGCACGACCAGCCTCGACCAGTCCGTCGAGCGCCGCTTGTTTGGCCCCGTCGATCTGCTCGCGGCGCTTCTTGCGCTTCACCAGGATCGTCGTCCTCACATAACGGCGCCATTCGAAACCATCGCGTTTCTTGCGCCAGAAAGCCCAGCCTCTATGGGGCTTTGTGTCTGTTTGGGACATCAGTCAGCTATCCGATGTTGACCACTTCTGTTTAGAACCAGGAGGGTGAAAATGAACACGGCTTACATACAAGATGGACTGGCACTGAAGCTATTTCGGATCGCTGGTGGACGCATCTGCAACGTGGATGAAATCGAGGGTATCTTGCTTCGCGCACCGCCGGCACAAGAGCATGATAAATCGATGGCATGCGATCTCGGAGAACTCGTCGATACAGCGGCTTTTCGGCGCACGACCATAATCCCTATCGTGGCGAACTTGGGGCCGGCTTCGGGAGCAGCTTTATCCGCCGGGATGGGATCCAGGAGGATAGCTGACACGAGAGGAAGCCACGGGACAGCTAGCCCACTCCGGCGTGGGTGACGGAAGCAATCATTTCGCATTTTCTTGAGCGGGCTAAAACCGTGTGCGATCCGATGGTCGTTTTAGCGTAAAATGCACTCTTAGCGCGGCCTAGGGTCCATCCCGAAACAAGGCCTTTTCTGTGTCCGGACATTTGTTTTCCCTAACAGTTACCTTTGTGCGCTAAGCTTAGAATATCTTCGGAGCTTTACCCAAGGGGCAAGTGCCGTTGACACAACTCAACCGAGTTCAATCCGACGAAGTCGCATTCGACAGATTGGCGGCCTGTCGATATCCAGACATCGCTCGCAGAAAGAGCGGCAGGCGCATTTGTGCGCGATTGCTGGCGGTAATGGTAGCTGTTTTGTTCAGCGCGGCGAGCGGTGTCATCAGCACTCCGCTGAGGGCGGACAAGGTTGTCTTAGTGGATCAGATAACCGATTTGGGCGCCGCCGGTACGTCGCGCATGTTTCGCTTCGTTCCCAATCTCATTGGGCTTGAAATTGGTGAACAACTGCTAATCCGGAACTCTACCGGGGGCCACACGGTTCATACGATCCCGGAGATATGGCCGTCAGGCGAACCGTTCGTGAAGATCTCGCATGCCAAAATTGCCCAGATTAGCTTTAAGCGCGAGGGCTACTACGGTTTCACCTGCCGGCGTCACGGAACCTACGGTATGGTGATGCTGGTGGTGGTCGGCAGACCGGGCGCAACCAATCCAGGAAGAGAGCAGTCGATCGAAGAATTGGCGACACGCTTCCGGGGGTCCGAAAAGGCCCGAGCGGCCTTCCTCGCCCTTGTCGAGGAGTACCGCGCATCCGCGATACACTAGGACGCTCAAACGAGACCCGCGACGCGTGATTGCCTGCGTTTTCCGATCAAACTTCAGTGTGCCGAGGCAAGAGGCCGATACAGGAGTTTTCTCCTGGCCACAGCGCCCGGAAGGATTGCTAGGGCGGCCCGTTTCTCAGTGAATAACTGCCTTGAGGGACTGGATCGACTAGCACGACTCACCTGAATCTTCTCAGCATTGCTCTGGAGGGGAATGATCAGGTGGGGCCTGTCGCCACCTTCAGGCCCCTTGGCATCGCTTAGGAGCGTGACCGTGCCCTTCTTGATTCAGCTCATTTTGAGCATGGCCCTGATCATCGGCTTCGTAGCAGTCTGGATGATTGCGACGGCAACCGCAGGCACTCTGGTGGGCTGGGCGGCGAGACGGTTTAAGGGTCGAGCGGAATGACCTCGTAGGGGTTCCTCAGCCCGGTCGGCAACAAGCATCACACTTGTCCTAGAAAGAACTCCGATCGTGGTTGGGGCGATGATAGACGGCCAGGCTCAGTCAACGCCAACAACGATCGAAATGCAATTGTTTTGCTCAAATTGATTGCAAGAACAAAAGAGACATGTTGCCGCATTTGCTACCCGAATCACTTGG
>JAUWFF010000179.1 GCA_030607105.1 Filomicrobium sp. | reverse complement strand
GCGCTTAATTTCCGCCTCGACGAGATCGTTGGCTGACGCTAGCTGGCTAGCTGCGTATTGTTTGGTCCTGAACCGCGTGCAGGAGGGCAATGACACAGGTCAGGTTGTACGCCACCATGAGTCTTGACGGCTTCGTTGCTGACAGCGATGGGGACTCAACGTGGCTTGAGCCTCACAAAAAGAGCATCTTCGAAGAGTCGGGATTTCTTGATACCATTGGGGCGGTCGTATTAGGACGCCGGACGTGCCAGATGATACAGGCCTTTGGTGAATGGCCCTACTCCGAACAGTACGGGTTCATTCTGTCATCGCAGTCACTGTGGCCCGTGCCTGCAACCGCCGTCATTGTGCCCAACGGCATGACTGCCGCCGTACAGGCGGCTCGCGAGCGCACCTCGAAGGACATCTGGATCGTCGGCGGGGCGGTGACGATGCAGTCAGCGCTGGAAGCCGGGCTTGTCGATATCGTGGAAATCTGTGTGGCGCCGTATCTGATCGGCTCCGGCCTGTCGTTGCTGAATTCGTTGAAGGGCCAGCAGAAGCTCGAATTCGATGGCATCCATGCGTTTCCCGACGGCATGGTCAAGCTGCGCTACGAAGTCCTATAGATTGTGACGGCCGATCGACGTCGTACATATCAAAAACGAGGGCAAAACAGCCCTCGTTCTTTTTAGCATGAGCGATCTGTTCAGCTCAGTTCGTGGATGCGGAAGTGCAAACCACCCCTCGGCGTGAGCGTCACGGTCGCGTTGATCGGTGCCGGCTCGGGTCCAATGTATTCGGGGCGGAACCGACGCAGGAGCAGCGACAGTGCCAATGTGTTTTCCACCTGGCTCATGGCGCCGCCGATGCACGAGCGCTTGCCCGCGCCGAACGGGATGTAAGAGTACTTCACGCGCTTCTTCGCGGCGTCGCCCATCCAGCGCTCTGGAGAGAATTCTTCCGGTGCGTCCCAGAACTTGGGATTGTGATGGGCGCCGTAACCGAACAGGACAATACGATCGCCGGCTTTGATTTCTTTGCCGTCAATTACGTCGGGGCCGGCGGCCGTGCGGATCAGGCTCCATACGGGCGGGTAGAGCCGCATGGTTTCTTGAATGACGGCGCGTGTGTATGTGAGTGAGGAGTAGTCGGCCGCGTTAGGCTCGCGGTCACCACAGACATCCTCGCCCTCGTGACGGATACGCTCGGCCGCTTCGGGGTGCTTGGAGACAAGATACAGGGCCCAAGCCAGAGTGAGAGCGGTGGTCTCTGTTCCCGCCCAGAGGTACTGCTTGAGTTCGTCGATTGCCTGCTGCTGATCAAACTCCGGGACCTCGGGATCGTCGACGGCAGCTTGGATCATCTTGAGAAGGGTCTTCTCGCGCTCCTCGCGCGGATCGGAGGCGATCACCGCAGGTGGCACCGAAGTCCAGGCTTCGACTGCTTCAGCCGGGGAGGCCTCGGTGTAACCGCTGACGTCGCCAGCCTGCTTTTTGTCGCGGATCGACTTGTGATTCATCACGTCGGTGTAGGTTTTGACGTACCGGAATACGACATGCGGATTGAATGGCATGTCGCGGTCGAAAAGCGCCTTGCAGATCATGTCGGCGGCGAGCGTCCAGGTCTGCTCGACCATCTCGACTGCCTCACCGGTCTTGGCAAGTTCGGCCCAGTTCCGCATCTTCGAGCGGATTGCTTCGTTGAAGTACGGAATGTATTCGGCGAAGACGTCTGGGTGGAAGGCGGGCTGCTGCGGCATCCTAATCTTCTGCCAAAGAGCACCGTCGTTGGTGATCATAGACTTTCCAAAGATCGGTTCGAGGCCGTCAAAATACTTGACGTAGTTGTCGGCTTTCGACACCAGCACGTGCTTAAAGAACTGCGGTTCGCTGATTAGCACAACGCGCTGAGAGGCCATGCTAACGGGAATGACCGGCCCATAGCGTTCCGCTGTTTGCATCAGGATGCCCATTGGGTTTTTGGGATCCTTGAGAAGAGGCGTCAGTTTGAACCAGATGCTCTCTTCACCAAATTCGGCGGAATCCGTCTCAGCTATAGTCATTGTTCAATGGTCTCCGGAGCTTCGCTTCGCACTCGACTCTCGAACCTTCACAAGGCGAATCTCAACTATTTGCGCCGTAATTCCTTAACGTTTCACAGGCCGCGTTTCAGCCGCACGCTATGATTTCGCTCCCGTCACTGCTGTTCTCGATAGCAGCTTTAGAAATGGGGCAGTGGCGTGGACTCACCCACGGCGGCCTATAATGCGCTGATCGCTGCCCGTTGGATGTGACTAAAGAAACACAATCCCCGACTGGAGCTGCGCGACTAACATTTAGTTGCTCGAATGTCTACGGATTCAGTATCTATCGCTACAATTTGGCGCGTAAAAACAATGTCTAGGGACAGTACGTTCGCGTTTAAGTTAAAGTTCTGGTGAAAAAAGCGTTGATCCTTCGATGTACTCCGCTTTGAGGTGTGCGACATCTTGATCGATGTTGTACTGGTTCGCGGCAAATAGCGACAAGATCTGTGGATAGAGACGATGCTCGGCGGCGAGCACGCGCTCGGCCAGCAGTTCCGGCGTGTCGCCGTCGAGGACGGGTACCGCCGCCTGGCCCAGAATGGGGCCCTCATCCATCTTTGGTCTTACGATATGGACCGTACATCCGGTGATCCGTGCACCTGCGGTCAGGGCGCGCTTGTGCGTATCCAGCCCTTTAAAGGAGGGGAGCAACGATGGGTGGATGTTAATCATCGCGTTGTGCCAGCGATCGACAAGCTTGGGGGACATCAACCGCATGAAGCCGGCGCAGGCCACGAGCTGGGCGCCGGTGCCAATAAGTTTCTGGTGGAGGGCTTCATCGAAACTCTCGCGGGAAGCGTAGTCCCGATGGTCCAGCGAAACGGTCTTAAGGCCCTGGTCGCGGGCCCACGTAAGGCCTGCGGCTTGCGGCCTGTTTGAAATCACGGCGACGATTTCGGCTGGGTAGCTGGGCATGCAGGCGGCCTCGACGAGCGCCATCATGTTGGAGCCGCGGCCCGATATCAAAATCGCAACGCGTTTCCTCGTCGTGACGGTCATGGCGTGTCGTCCAAGCTGCCCTGATAAACCACCGCCTGGGCGTGGCGTTGCACGATCTCGCCAATCAGAAGCGGCGTTTCGCCGGCGTGTTTGAGCGCCGACGTGACATCGGTCTCGCGATCCGCGGCGACCACCAAGATCATTCCCAAACCGCAGTTAAAGGTGCGCAGCATCTCCTCATCGGGGAGACGACCGGCCTTGGCAAGCCAAGCGAACACGGTTGGCTGCCGCCACGATGCCAGATCGATAGCGGCGGCCGCCTCGTCGGGAAGAACACGAGGAATATTTTCACTCAATCCGCCGCCGGTTATGTGTGCCAGCGCCTTGATCGCACCCGATGAAGGGCCGATCGTGCGAAGTGCGGTGAGCAGCGGTTTGACGTAGAGCCGGGTTGGGGTCAGCAGTGATTTTGCGACACTTGCGCTGGGAGCCCAAGGTGCAGGATCGTTCCAGCCCAGACCGGCTGCCTCGACCAGCCGGCGGACCAAAGAATATCCGTTTGCGTGTGGACCTGATGAGGCGATGGCGAGGATTTTGTCGCCCGCTGCAACGTCGGACCGGGGCAATATGCAATCGCGTTCAACGGCGCCGACAGCGAAACCGGCCAGATCGTAGTCCCCGCTCTGGTACATGCCCGGCATTTCTGCTGTTTCACCGCCAATCAGCGCGCAACCGGACTGGCTGCAAGCCTCTGCTATGCCGGCGATGACGTCGCGGGCCGTGGCGACGTCCAGGCGTCCAGTCGCCATGTAATCCAGAAAAAACAACGGTTCGGCGCCCTGCACGATCAAATCGTTGACGCACATGGCGACGAGATCGGTGCCGATGGTCTCGTGCTGGCCGGATTCGATGGCGATTCTCAATTTGGTGCCGACGCCATCGGTTGCGGCAACAAGCAGGGGGTCCCTAAATCCGACCTGCTTTAGATCGAACAGGCCACCAAACCCGCCAAGGGCCGCGTCGGCGCCTGGGCGGCTGGTGGCTCGTGCGAGCGGCACTATGGCCTGGACCAGCGCGTTGCCGGCGTCGATATCCACGCCGGCTTGACGGTAGGTGACGGGGCGGTCGGTATCTTCACTCATCGTGTTGAAGGTGACCTCGTAAGGGTTGAGTTGATCTGTTATATCAGGCCAGGGACAACCTTGATCTGCGAGCATATTGCGGATCGCGAGATCGCAAGGCTGGTGGCAAACCATCCGTCAAATCGATCCCGCACTGCCCGAATATGGCGGGCCGGTCAAGGCAGGGTGACGAACAATACGGGGACGCACAGGCATGAAGTTGGGGTCCAATCGTGTTCGGGCAGACGGTTTATTGCAGGCGGTTTTGGCGTTTGCACTGCTTTTTACGCCGGGTGGCCCGGCG
>JAUWFF010000286.1 GCA_030607105.1 Filomicrobium sp. | reverse complement strand
GCCAAGCTTCGCGCGAACTTGGGTCCTGGAACAAAAAGCGTGGTACCGGGTTGGCAGGAATAGGTGATGAGCGCATCGATGGCGTGCCGGGTCAATGGCTCCGAAGTGGAGAGCGCGTCGTACGGCCAAATCTGCGGAGCTTCGGAGCGCGTGCGCACAATTGCGATGCCGCGTTCGGTAAGCTCAACAAACACATCGGTGGAGCTCGCTGTCCTGCCGTCGGAGAACCGCGCTTCGAAGCGCCGATGGGCAAAGTCAGAAGGCATCGACATCAAAAGCCTGCGCTAAGCCCTCCCCTGTCGACATCTGTGCCGCCTTGCTTTGCGCAATCTGATCGAGCGGCACAGGGCCGTTGATAGAGAGGTGACCGACAAGATAGCCCATCGAGCGGGCCTGCGTGACAGGCAGAAAAAGCGTGAACGAAAGCGCCAGTATGAAGATCAGGATTGGCACAGAGATGGCGGCAAACTGAGTTCGGAAGTTCGGGCCCAGAATGGATTCCAGAGGCTGGCCGACGAGGCTGGCGGCGGCAGTCGCGATAAGCGAAACGAGCAGCACGACAGGGACAATGAGGATGAGGACCCCGACCGTCAGAATGAGGATGTTGGTCATATCGATCCAAAGCAGGCCGGCGCCGGTGGCTGTGCCTTTGAATTGCGCGCCTTCAAAATGGGTGCATCCGGCGAAGTAATTGATGGTACGTGCGCGGTACCAGGCACTGATGAGCAGATAGAGGAGGTAGGCGACCGCAATAACCGCCAATACGCCGAGGGTGACCATTTGCGCGACCTCCGGCTTCAGTTTGCCGTCTGGCGTCAAACCATCGGGGCCGAAGAAATCCTGCAGCGAAGCCACGACGGCGGCGAGCACGAGAATGCCAACAATGAAAATCGCCCACACGCCACACCACAAAATAGCGAATGGGCCATAGAGCGGACCGGAATCGCCTTTGAAGGAAAACGTTCGATCGCCGAACATGGCGTGGTTCGTGATCATGCTTTGCAGCTTTGTTGTGCGCCAGGGAATGATCCAACCGAGCGTGATTGGAATGAGCAGTATCGTCCAGAAGTAGGTCCAGCCATAGTTCCACGAGTTGCCTGTCAAGCTGCCGCGAATGCCGCGCCAGCTGGTGCGCAGCAGGCGATAGCGCTGCGCACGGTAAATGCCGACGCCAATCAGCAGGAATATAGCGACGTAGAATGCTAGTGAGACGAGCTCCACCATCAGCGAGCCCGGCGCGAAAGTAATTGCCACGGCCACCATAAAGATCAGCATGGGCAGCAAGATAACACCGAAGACGATGATAAAGCCGAGGAAGAGTTCCTTGCCGGTGCCGGTGTAGACTAGGGGTTCTCCGTTAAGGCGGATGGCTGACCAGAGCCTCTTGCGGACTTCGGTTCTGGCCCAGAAGTCATAGATGCCCAGGGTCAGTAAACGATAGACGAAATTGGCGAACGATAGACCGATCATACCAATGGGAGACAGCCAGGAGAGTTCCAGGGAACGGCCTGCCGCCGCCGGGGCGGTCAATTCTTCGTTGGCCGTGCTGTCCATTTTCGTCGCCCCTCCCCCGGTTGCGTCTCCGCCTTCTAGTGCATCCTACCAATGATTGACACCATATCGCCTTCACCCTGCGCCTGTTTGGCCGTGTGGCGGTCGTTTGGAGGACAAAGTACCAATTTACTTCGTTGCCTCGAAGGCCGATAAACATACTTGTTTGAGACCGGTACTTCATTCGAGCAGATATCTACCTGATCTCACGCGAATCATTTGTCGTAACGTAGGATCTTAATGCGGAATTAAGGCAGTATGCATCTGTTGCTAGCTGGCAACTCTATAGGGGTAGGCACGCCACCTTTGAGCCACAAACGAAGATCATCGTGGAGCTTGGATCACGGAGACGACGGCCAGATTCGCCTTGCGAATGTTGCAGCTGTCCGGCGGGCTCGTCTCAGCTCTGAGTTGTTTCGTTGCAAACGCCGAAACGCATGTAAGCGTCTCGGCGGTTTTGTGCTCACCACGGCCTGCGGGAAGGAACAATACAAGCAATGGGCGCGCGGTCGTTTGATAAGTCCAGGTTGCCAAGCCGACACGTGACAGAAGGGCCGGCGCGTGCTCCGCACCGCTCTTACTACTATGCGATGGGGCTTACCGAGGAGCAGATCCACCGTCCGTTCGTCGGTGTCGTGAGCTGCTGGAATGAAGCGGCCCCCTGCAACATCGCCCTGATGCGTCAGGCGCAAGCGGCGAAAGCCGGCGTTGACGAAGGCGGTGGTACCCCAAGAGAGTTTTGTACGATCACTGTGACCGACGGCATTGCCATGGGGCATCAGGGTATGAAGTCGTCTCTTGTTTCCCGCGACGTGATCGCCGATTCCATTGAGCTCACCATGCGCGGTCACTGCTATGACGCCATGGTTGGCATTGCCGGCTGCGACAAGTCGTTGCCAGGAATCATGATGTCGATGCTGCGGCTCAATGTGCCGAGCGTCTTCATGTATGGCGGGTCGATACTGCCGGGGAGCTACAAGGGACGCGATGTCACCGTCCAGGATGTCTTTGAAGGCGTCGGGATGCACTCGGCCGGCCGCATGAGCGACGAGGACCTCCACGACCTGGAGTGCGTTGCCTGTCCTTCCGCTGGTTCTTGCGGCGGGCAGTTTACGGCCAACACCATGGCGTGCGTCTCCGAGGCCATCGGGCTTGCACTGCCCGGTTCGGCCGGTGCGCCGGCACCTTACGAAAGCCGCGACCATTATGGTGTTGAGAGCGGGAAGGCGCTGATGCGTCTTGTTGCCGAGAATCTCCGGCCGCGAGACATCTGTACCCGGGAAGCCTTCGAGAATGCAGCGACGATCGTGGCGGCAACGGGCGGATCGACGAACGCAGGTCTCCATTTGCCGGCGATGGCTCACGAGGTCGGAATCGAATTCGACCTGTTCGATGTTGCGCAGGTCTTCCGTCGGACACCGTACATCGCCGATCTCAAGCCGGGCGGCAAATACATCGCCAAGGATGTCTATGACATCGGCGGCGTTCCGCAGATCCTCAAGGCGTTGCTGGAAGGCGGGTTCTTGCACGGCGACTGCATGACGGTCAGCGGCAGGTCGATGGGGGACAACCTCGAAGACATCAAATTCAATACCGAGCAGAAAGTCGTCTATCCGGTTTCCAGTCCGATTACGCCAAGGGGCGGGGTTGTCGGATTGCGTGGCTCGCTGGCCCCTGAAGGTGCGATCGTTAAAGTCGCTGGCATGCAGAATCTTAAGTTCCGCGGGCCGGCGCGCTGTTTTGATTGTGAAGAAGATGCCTTCCGTGCTGTCGAATCGAGGCAATACAAGGAAGGTGAGGTCATCGTCATCCGTTACGAAGGCCCAAAGGGTGGCCCGGGCATGCGCGAGATGCTTTCAACGACCGCCGCACTCTATGGGCAGGGTGCCGGCGATAAGATGGCTCTCATTACGGATGGAAGGTTTTCTGGAGCAACGCGT
>JAUWFF010000383.1 GCA_030607105.1 Filomicrobium sp. | reverse complement strand
GCCTCGCGGGCGGCATCATCTGGCAGGCAAAGGACCGTGAGATCGGCCAGCCGCATCATGTCCCGGCGAGCGTCAGCATTCTTGCGCTGATCATTGTCGATCGAGACGACGTCAATCGACGCCATCCCGGCAAGACGTTCGCGAATCTGAAGACCGGTTGTGCCAGCCTCTCCGTCAATAAATACTTTGGCCATGTCAGTGTCCTTAGCCGCCTGTTGTGACTACGCTTCCCAGGCGGTGCAGTATGGCTTCGAATAATCCCTCCGAACAGCCAAATCCCCAAGCCTGGCAGGTGACCTCGTGCGATCCTCGATAGATCATGTCGAGTGCCACATAAAGGATGATGAGCAATCCAATCCAGGTGATCGAAGGATAGCGGACGAGCAGCTTGGCGATAAAGTGGGCGGCGACAGCCATAAGAACAACCGCAATGGCTAGTCCCACGACCAAAACCAAGGGCTCTCCCTTAGCGGTACCGGCGACCGCCAGCACGTTATCCAGTGACATCGAGACATCGGCAACGATGATCTGAATGACGGCCGTACTAAAGGCAACGGCCGGGCCCACTGTGCCCTTTGCTTCCAGGTTTTGCTCGATGGCGTTGATGTTGTGTTCCTCGCTGTCGGTAATTTGCCGGTACATCTTCCAACACACCCACAAGAGCAGGATGCCGCCGGCCAGCGTCAATCCGACGACGGCGAGCAACTGATTGGTTACAGATGCAAATAGAATGCGAAGGACGACGGCGCCAGCGATACCCCAGAAGATCACGCTGTTGCGGATTTCAGGGCGCACGCGGGAAGCTGCGAGTCCGACGACGATCGCGTTATCGCCGGCCAGGACCACGTCGATCATGATGATTTGAAGAAGGGCCGACCAATTGTCGATGTACCAGTGGGGTGAGAACAGGTGCTGGAATTCCACCGCGATGGCTTGTGCCAGGCCGGCCTGTTGGACGGCTACAAGTTCGATCACGCTTGTTGACCTTCGATCCCGTTCCTCGAGAGATTATCCGCGTTTCGCCGCAGGATTTGCGCCGTGTTTGGGCGGAACACAAGATGCCGTTTGGGAAAAAGAGACAGCCCGCAAAGGGTGCGGGCTGTCGGCAGGAGACCGGTCTGGGTGCGGCTTTGCGTATATTTACGTGCTATCGCTTCGAGAACTGGAAGCTGCGGCGAGCCTTCGCGCGACCATACTTCTTACGTTCAACGACGCGGCTGTCGCGGGTAAGGAAGCCACCCTTTTTCAAGACGGGGCGCAAATCGGGCTCATAGTGGGTAAGAGCCTTGGAGATGCCGTGGCGAACGGCGCCAGCTTGACCAGAAAGCCCACCTCCGACGACGGTTGCTTTGACGTCGTACTGATCGGCGCGTTCGGCGGCGTGGATTGGTTGCTGAAGGAGCATCTGCAGGACGGGTCTGGCGAAATACTCGGTGAAGTCCTTGTCGTTCACGGTGATTTTGCCCTTGCCCGGTTTGATCCAAACCCGCGCTATCGCATTTTTGCGCTTGCCGGTGGCATAGGCGCGGCCGTGGGCATCCAGTTTCTGCACTTGAACGGGCTGTTCGACTGCGGCGGGCGGGATATTTGAGATCTCTCCGAGATCTTCGAAGGTCTTGGTTTCTTCGGCCATGAAGATCAGCCTTTCACGTTCTTGGCGTTGAGCGAAGCGACATCGAGGGTCTCAGGTTTCTGAGCCTCGTGCGGGTGCTCTGCGCCCTTATAAACTTTGAGGTTCCGCATCAATTTGCGCTGCAGGGGGCCGCGCGCCAACATGCGTTCCACGGCTTTCACGATGACGCGCTCAGGAAAACGGCCCTCGAGGATCTGACGAGGTGAGCGCTCCTTGATGCCGCCGGGGTAACCTGTATGCCAGTAGTAGCGCTTGTTTTCTGTTTTGTTGCCAGTGAAAACTACCTTGTCGGCGTTGACGACAATGATGTTGTCGCCGCAATCGACGTGCGGGGTATAGATGGCTTTGTGCTTACCCTTGAGGTGTGTGGCGATGATGGATGCGAGTCGACCGACGACTAGCCCGGAGGCGTCGATCAGGACCCATTTCTTCTCCACCTCGCCGGGTTTGGCGACGTAGGTCTTCATGTTGCAGTTCTCCTGAGGAACAACAGCTTCGCCGTCAGACCGTTGCGGCGTTCGCGGCACCAATAAAGATGAGCGCTTGGCCTAAGTCGCTTGTGGGGGCGTGTCAACAGAATTTCCATAGCCTCTGAAATAAATGCTATATTTCAAGTATTTAGTTTTGGGGTAAAATGATACCACAATAAATTGTGGTTGGATTGTCTGGGGCGAGAAGAGGGTGATGGGCCGGCCCGCTTGCGGGATCGGAATCCTACCCCAAAGTTCCGCTTGATCACGCCGTAAACATAGATCAAATCAGCACTGGGCGCGGTGATGAGGGGTGTTGTGGATGGTTGCGTCCGGCCCGGCCGATAAAGGGTCGGCGGTTGGGGTTTGTTTCGCCTGAAGTCTAGCGTCATGGCTTGGCGACGCGTCCATCTTGGGACGCTAGTTTGGAGGAACAAGCGATGCAGCATGGCAATTGGCTGATTGCGGCAGTTGTCGCCTGCCTAATGGGAGGAGCGGTTTTGGCTACCGGCGCTGCGGCGCTGGATGACGGATTTGATCTTCGGCAGTTCAAACTTAC
>JAUWFF010000076.1 GCA_030607105.1 Filomicrobium sp. | reverse complement strand
AGGGTAACTTTCTTAGGTAAACAGATTATTGAATCCGCACTCCGCATATTTCGCGGAAGGATTCCTCCGGGCTTCCACGGTGATGAAGTCCTGAGGGCAGAGAAACCGGTGCTTCCGTCATCAGGTGCTCGATGTGAAAGGTGTAATGCACTGCGGTGAGGTGCGCGTTAGCGTCCGGCGCGATCGAACACGCGGCAACCATTAGGCTTAACGGCTTGACGTCCTTCGTGGTGGGGACGGCTTGCGCTACCACTGTGCGGATCGAAAATGAGTCGGAGTCCGCGGTTGACATCGCTCCACCATACAACCGTTCGAGAGCCTGGAAGTGTTACCTGGCGCCGCCGTCCACGCTGGTGGGAGCCTGTAATCGTTATCGGCGTAATGACCATCGCGATTTTCAGTGCTGTCTGGCCAACGGTCTTCGAACCGGCGTTAGGTGGGATGTTTTTGTCCGCCTCATGTGTTGAAGATCGCCCTGCCAATTTAGAGCCGTTAGATGTCAGGTTGGCGAAGGGTCCAACCGAACAACCGGCACTCGTCGCAAGCAATCCCTTGCAGCAATGGAGCCAGGCCCTGGAATCCCACCGCTCCGGCCATTAGACGGCTTGGTGCTACCATGCCGGGGTCCTGGGTAGCTGCTCGTGGCTTGCTGGTCCCATGCGGATCACTTGGTGCGATCTGCATCGGGGTGTGAAGAGCATGGAGATGGAAGGCACAAGCGGCCGTCTTAAGTCCCCATCATGCGGGCGGTGAGATTGCCCATGATCCAAAGTGTGCCGCCGATCATCAGAACCATCAGGACACCCGTGAAGCCAAGTGCCAGAAGATTTTCGCGCGGGGTATGGCGCAGATCGATATGCAGGAAGTAGCGCAGATGTACGAGCACCTGAACAACCGCCGCCAGCAGAATCGCCAAATCAAACCAGGTTCGCGATAGCCCACCCGCCGCGGTGATGGCGAAAGGAATGATCGTGAGCAAAACTGCCAGGCCAAAACCGACCAGGTAGTTGCGAACTTCACGCTTATGCCGTTTGACGTCACTCATTGGTACAGCCCCGGCAAATAGACCAAGGAATAGATGCCAATCCAGACGATCCCGACGAGATGCCAAAACATCGTCAGCCGCTCGGTTATCGACTGAATTTCCGGACCGATCGGCCTCAATGCCAGATGCAGGCAAAGCACCGCCATCCAGATCAGACCAACGATTACGTGGGCGCCATGCGTTCCAACGAGTGTGAAATAGGCAGAAAGAAAGCCGCTGCGATCGGGCCCGGCACCTTGCGCGATCAGCCCCGCGAATTCCTGGATTTCCAACACCAGAAAGGCCAGCGCCAAAATCATGGTCACAAAAATCCATTGGAACGAGGCGGATTTGCGGGTCTCGCATATGGCGATCGAGGCGAGGCCCATTGTTAAGCTGCTGCTCAGCAGGAGCGCGGTGTTGGCCGCTGTTCTCCAATAGCCGAATATCTCGGTCCGGTCCGGGCCGTTGTCGGTGGCCGTTACCATGATGGCGTAGGTGGCGAACAGGAGCGAAAACAGGATCGCATCGCTCATGAGAAACAACCAGAAGCCGTAAGCCCTTTCTTCGGACTCTTCGAGCGTTTTGGCATCCACCTCGCTCATTGTGCGGGCACCTTTCTCAGAACCGTCCGGTAGTCACAGAGCGGGTCGCCGTCGTAGCGTGAGCCAGCGCGCGCGGCTGTCTTCCAGTCGTGTTCGTGACGGGCCACCTCGTCGGCGGGTATCACCTCTGCGGTGGGGTCGCGGAAGGAGCTGACGATCAAATGGGTCATGATCGCACCGAGGCAAAGCAGGGCTAGCCAATAGATGTGCCAAACCATGCAGAAGCCAAAAACAAAGGCCAGCGCTCCGTAAACAATGCCGTCGTTCGAATTCGCTGGCAATGAGATCGTGCCAACGTTTTCGTCTTCTCGATACGCTTCTCCACGTTCCTTGAGTCGCCAAAAAGCATCGCTACCTTCGATCTTCGGCAGGCTGGCAAAATTCCAGACTGGCGGCGGCGAGGAACTGTACCATTCCAGGGTCCGTGCATTCCACGGGTCACCCGTCGTATCCGCCAGCCGCTCTCGATCGCGAATGCTGACCCACAACTGGATTGCCATACAAATGAGCCCGCAAAGAACAGACACGGCACCAATAGCGGCAACGATCAAATAGGGCTGCCAGTCTGGGTTATCATAGTGTTGCAGGCGCCGGACCATGCCCATCAGTCCGAGCGCATACAGCGGCATGAATGCGAGGTAGAACCCCGTAACCCAGAACCAGAACGCTCGCCTTCCCCAACGTTCGTCGAGACGAAACCCGAAGGCCTTTGGGAACCAGTATACATAGCCGGCGAAGAAGCCGAACAACGCGCCGGGGATCACCATGTTATGGAAATGCGCGACCAAGAAGGTGGTGTTGTGCAGGGTGTAGTCAACTGCCGGCACGGCAAGCAACACTCCCGACATGCCGCCGATAGTGAATGTCACCAGAAACGCCACTGTCCAAAGCATCGGCGTCTGATAGCGAATCCGCCCCCGATACATGGTCATCAACCAATCGAAGACCTTAACCCCTGTCGGCACGGCGATGATCATCGTGGTGATGCCGAAAGCGGTATTCACGCTCGCTCCCGCGCCCATAGTGAAGAAGTGATGCAGCCAAGTCGTGAAGGCAAGCAGCGCAATTACAACAGTTGCAAAGACCAAAGAATTGTATGCGAACAAGCGCTTTGAAGAGAACGTCGCGACGATCTCCGAAAACACGCCAAAGGCTGGGAGGATCAAGATATAGACCTCCGGATGCCCCCACATCCAAAGAATGTTGGCGAAGTGCATGGCGTTACCGCCACCGTCATTGGTGAAAAAGTGGAACCCGGCGGAACGGTCGAGCGCCAACATCGCTCCGGCCACCGTGAGTGCTGGAAACGCAAAAACAATCAATATACTCGCGCAGAGTGCCGTCCAAGCGAACAATGGCAGCCGCATCCAGGTCATGCCCGGCGCGCGGCGTTTGACGATGGTGGTGATGAAATTGATACCCGTAAGCGTCGTGCCAACACCGCTGACGATCAATGCCCAGATCCAGTAGTCAACACCGACGCCAGGGCTAAACTCGGTTTCCGAAAAGGGTGGATAGCCGGTCCAACCAGCGGTGGAGAACTTGCCTATGACCAGCGAGACCAGAACGAGACCCGCCCCAGCCGCGGTCAGGTACAGGCTGATCAGATTGAGCCTCGGAAACGCGACATCGCGCGCCCCAATCTGCAGCGGCATCACAAAATTTATCAGTCCGGTCAGAAAGGGCATCGCCATGAACAGGATCATGATCGTGCCGTGCGAGGAGAAGATCTGGTCGAAGTGTTCGGGCGGCAGATAGCCGCCGCTATTCATCGCCATGGCCTGTTGCGCGCGCATCATCAGAGCGTCAACAAACCCGCGCAAGAGCATCACGAGAGCCACGACTACATACATGATGCCGATGCGTTTGTGATCGACCGAAGTCAGCCAGTTGCGCCACAGATATATTAGTGAGCCCGTCCACAGCACGACCGCGACGACGAACAGCCCGCCGCCGACTGTCACGGCGGCGCCAGCCATCGCGATCTCGCTGTAAAAGGGCAAGGCGTCCTCGTTCAGGCGGCCGAACATTCAAATACTCCAAATCTACTCGCCTGGCTTAAGGGTAACGAGGCGCCTGCTGCATCTTCAGCGGGCTTGCGTACTTTTCAAGTGTCGATTGGAAGAAGCCTGATGCGAAGTGCGAATACTGCAAGGGCTTCCTCAAAACGCCCGGCTTGGACAAGTCTTTGTAGGCGGCAGCATCGAGGACTGGGGCTTGTTTTGCTGAAGCGATCCATTCGGCGAATTTTGCCTCGGTCACCGCGCGAACGCGAAAAGTATGATCGGCGAAACCATCACCATTGTAGAGAGCATTTCGCCCCCGAAACTCACCCGGTCCGTCGGCCAACAAGTTGAGCCGCGTCGCCATGCCGGCCATCGCATAGACCTGACCACCCAATGCCGGGATTAGCAATGACGTCATTGCAGAGTCCGACGTCATCACCAATTGCACCGGCTTGTTGGCGGGAAAAACCAACTCGTTCACAGAAGCGATACCCTCCTTTGGGTAGAGAAAAACATACTTCCACTCCAGCGTGATGACCTGCACCTGTGTGCTGCCTCCCGCAGCGGCCAGTGAACGATACGGATCAAGCTGATGCGTACTGCGCCAAACCATAATGCCGAGAATGACGATGATTGCCGCGGGCAACGCCCAAATCAATCCATCGATGAACGGTGCACGCTCCCAATCGGGATCATAGGCGCTTTGGGTTGCAGATGCGCGATACCGCCAGCCGAACCAGATCGCCATGACGAACACCGGGATCACGACGATCAGCATCAACGCAAAGACGTCGACCAGTAGGTTGCGTTGTGCCTCGGCGATAGGTCCGCTTGGATGCAATAACGGTGCCTCGGCCAGTGAGCAAGATGCGAGAACAACGGACACGCCAACGAGAGCTATCGCGCGGCCGACGAAGTTCGGATACAGCGGCCCGAAACCAAGTCGCAACCAGCCGCCCATGCTTCCACCTCTCTCGCCGTCAACGGGTGATCCAAAAATTACTCCCGTTTCAAAACTATCTTGTAATTCCATCGGCGGTCCAGCACCTTCGTATGCAAAGGGCCAGCGGATTCTTAGCCGGCGCCCGAGCCAGTCAAGATCGGCGTTGCGGCGTGAAGTGCGTGTCTGCCGCTTTTTGATTTACGTGGGGAGCTTTCAAAGTAGTCGAATTCACAGCTTCTGGTGGCGCAGGCGAAGTGCTGCCGCAATAAGGATAATCGCGCAGGTCCATGACGCACCGATTACAACGCCCCACGGCCATGGCACCGGAGAGAAACCAAATCCGATCCCCCACTGCGTCAGGGTTACCACAACGGCAATGCTACTCATGGCGGCAAATATGCTCAGCCAGTCGGTCGCGGACCTATGGCAACAGCAGGCCACAATGAAAAGGCCGAGGAGCCCGCCGTAAGTGTAGCCCATAATTTGCAGGCCGAACCAGAGTATAGAGGGCTGCGACCCGAAACCAATAGCAAGGACCGCGAGCACGATTGCGAAGGCGACAACCAGAAGGCGGGGCCCTTGCGACATGTTTCTCGGTTCGCGTTCTTGCGTCAGTCCCAGGTCGAAATACGCCGACGACGAAAGCCCACTCAACGCTGAATCGAGTGATGACATGGCCGCGGCCAGCAATGCCGCAACGAGCAGACCGCGTAGACCGGCCGGCATCTCGTGCAGGATGAAGTGGGGGAATACATAGTCAAACCGGCTGTCCGCCATAAGCTTTGTGACGGCTTCCTGCGGTAGCGCTTCGTAATATGCAAACACCGCCACGCCAGCACTCAAAAACAAGAGTGTGCTAAATAGGTCCGCCGCACCCGCTGTTACAATCGCGATTCGCGCCTGCTTTGTATTTGGACAGGCGAGGGCACGTTGTGCGACATCCTGGTCAGTGCCTCCGGTTGCCAGACCAAGGACAAACGCGAACAGATTTCCCATCCAGAAAGTCTTTGGATCGGCGAGGTCGAGGCTGAAATCAAATACGCGGAATTTGTCAACGGCGACTCCGGTCTCGACGATTTGCGAAACTCCACCAGGCAGCGTCCACGTTACGAAAGCAATTGCCGCAGCCGCCCCGGTCAAGAATAAAATGAGCTGGAGGACGTCGGTCCATATCACCGCCCGCAGGCCGCCTGTCATTACGTATGCGGCGGCCAATCCGGCGATGAGTAAAATTGCTTCCACAAGCGCAAGCTCGAAAAAGACCGATACGGCAATCGCGCAACCTGCAAGTCTTACCGCGCTCGCAAGGCACCGGCTGACAATGAAGATGATCGTCCCACCGGTCCGGGTCCGCGGTCCGATCCGCAGCCCGAGATATTCATAAACCGTCGACACGCGCAGGCGGTAGAACTCCGGAATGAAGACGGTTGCAACAAAATAGGCGGCCAGAAACGAGCCGATCCACAGTTGGGCGTAAGCAAAGTTTCCGGCAATCGCCGCGCCGGGCACGCCTATAAAGGTTAGCGCGGACAACTTAGTCGCCCAGGTGGATGCCGCCACCGGAGCCCAGCCCTCCCTTCTCCCTGCTAGAAAATAATCGGTGGCGCTTTCAGCTCGGCCGCCAGCAAAAAGACCCAGCAGAAGAACCATGACGCCATATCCACCGACGACCAACCAATCGAGCAAGGTCATTTCAAATCGCCTGGCTTGCCATCGAGATAGTCCTCCGCCTTTGGCTCCTGGTGGACGTGCCT
>JAUWFF010000170.1 GCA_030607105.1 Filomicrobium sp. | reverse complement strand
GCAAGTTCGGCGATTTCTGGCGAACCGGCAGTGACATCGTTCGAAGCAGATTCGCTGGCCGTTGGGACCTCCGCTGCTTCGGCATTCGTCTCGTCGCTGGCAGCGCCGATGAGTGGATCGGCAGGAACCGACTCGACTGCAACTTCCTCGCGTTCCGCTTCAAACTCTTGCGCGGAAGTTGAAGGCTCCACGATTTCGATCGGCGCGACTGTCGCGCTCTCATGATCCAACTCGAGGGGGGTTGCGCTCGCCGGCAGTGTTAGAAGTGCGATGGATGTGAGGACGGCGGCACTTGTCGTGGCCGGACGGCGAAGGCCGACGCGGGCCCGCCGGAAACTGTATGCTTGGTACATAACACCCTACGACTGTGAACTAAGATCGAGTTATTGGGAAAAGGCTCGCACAAAGCGGTTAACGAACAATTTACTTGTGGGCTCTGGAGCGAACCCGAAAGGCGGGCGACCCAGTGCACCTGGCACACTTGCTGCCGGTCCCCGTTTAGCGGGTGTGCTTGTAGTATGCGGGGGCGCCCTTGCCAGCGTTGATGATGTGTACGTTTCGGAAGTCCGAGGGCACATCTGCGATGGCGACCGGTTCGCGGGCGGCGGCAGGCGCAGTCGGGTCGTCCTTCAGTTCGCGCAATGGCGACGCAACCGCTTCGGGCTTGCGCACTGGCAACGGCATATTCACGAGGACGGCAGCGGGCGGCTCAGCAACCGGCGAGGCGGAAATTTCGCGGCCAAAATACTTGGCAATGCAGGGATCGGTTTTGACCAACTCGGAGACCTGTTCCTGGGTCAGCGTCAGAACCCGACCGTCGTCGCAGACAAAGGTCTCTTCGGCAGCCGCTGGTAGCGCCGCAACGAAGGCCAAGCAGCCTGCCAGAGCGGCCACAATTGCCAAGCGAATTTGCGTAATAGCTTTCGTCATGTTCTGCCCACTTTCGAGGAGCCGATGCCGCCATTGGCCCGACTCATCGTCTGTCTTACCGGACAAGAATAAGACCGAGAATGGCGATTTCCAGACTCGGCCCTGATTTTACTGTGCACCGGCAGTGGGATAGCGCCAATAGGCGCCTTTGGAGGTCTCAACTCGCTCTAGCGTCGGCAATCGAACCCCCGGCGGGCGAACACCCTGGTCGATCAACTTGCCAATATCCTGCAAGAGTGCATTATTTTCTGCGTAGCCCGAATGATTGATGCCGACGCTGTCCATGCTCGTCGCGGTGGCGTCGATTGTGTCGATGCCATCGATTACGATGGGTCCACCCTCAGGTACGTCGCCGGCGCGCGGAACGCCGCCATTAACCTGTCGGGAAACCTGCAGCGCGGTATCGTTTGCAGCGGCATACAGGGTGATGCCCTCGGCAATCCCCTTGATCGACGTCACGATGTTCTCAAAGTTGTCGCGATCGACATCGGGGGCGGCCAGGATGAGCTGCGAAATCAGGACGCCCTCCGGCAGCGAGCGTTTCAAATCCTGCAGCACGCGCAGCAGCGGCTGGTTTCCCATGGAGTGGGCGATAACGCTGAGCTTCTTGGCGCCCGTCTCGTCGCTGACCAGTTTGAGAAACTTGCGCAAATATGGTTCGGCCTGGGCGGCGCTTTCGCGGTCGTAGGTGTAGCCCTGCAAGGTGCCTCCCGAAGGCCAGCTATAAAGAAAGGAGGCGCCGTCGAACTTCAGGTCGTAGGCGATCTGGGCGGTTCGGAACACGGCGTTGTCGAATTTGGTCTTGTAACCGTGGACGAAGACCAGTGCGTGATCCTTGAAGCGCTCAGAAGCTTCGAGTTTTTTGCCGACCAGTTCCAGAAACTCGGCCTTGGTCAGAGCCTTGATGTCCTTCAACGTGAAGTGCTCTTTGGGATTCTCCGCCTCCTCGTAGAGCGTAATCTCAAGGTAGGGAATCTTCAGCGCCCAAGGTCGTTCAACCATCGGCACTTCGTGCTTTTTTGGAATGGTGACAAGCGCACGGCCAAGCTCCAACCGCCGGCCCCGTTGCCAGTCGTAAAGGACCCTTGTTGTGGTGTTGGTGCGTTTCCGGTCCGTGCCGTAAAAGACTGGCACCACAGACCAATCCGCCTCCTCTTCTGTTTTCTTTGGAGCAGCGGGAGCAGTTGGCGCAGAGGTTGCGGGCGGCAAGCTCTCGAGTGCTGCAGAGCTGTCTCGGGCGGGGGACGCGGGTGCAGGTGCGGCTGCTGAAGGTGGAGCTGCGGCGACGGGTGGCCGAGGCGCGGCGGCGACGGGCGGCTGAACCGGAAGGCTCTCCAGTCTTTCGAGCGATGGGGCGGCTGGAGAAAGTCCGCGCACGCGACCGCCACCGCCAGACGCGGGCGCCATGCCGAAATCATTGGAGCCTGACCCACCGCCAGTGCCCTTCATTTTTGGTTTTGCGGAGCGTTTCTCGCGTTTGTAATAGCGGCGCTTGATCGTACGTCCACCGTTTTTCGCAGCGCTTGGCGCCGACCGCTTGTAGCTCGCGGCGGGCTTGCCGTTCGCTGCTGCCGGAGCGCTGACGGCTGGCGCGGCGGGTGGTTCAGGCACCGCTGCGACCTCGGCTTCGGGGGCAGATGCACCGGCCTTGGGTTCATCGCGGTCGGCGACGGCGACATCTTCCGCGGCAGCGAACTCCTCGGCTTCTTCAACTGCCTCGGCGGGCGCTTCCTTGGCGGCCTTTTCAGCCGCCTGCTTCTTCGCAGCTTCGGCCGCCACACGAGCTTTTTCTTCGGCCTTGCGGCGCGCTTCCACCTTCGCTTCACGACGGGCTCTCAATTCGGCCTCGCGTCGTGCTTCGGCTTTTAGGCGAGCTTCCTCTTCGGCCTTGCGCCTGGCTTGAGCCTGTTCGGCTCGGGGTGCCTGCCCCGTCTCGCTCTCAGAGCGTTTCCTAGCCTGCTTCTCGTCACTGCCCGCATCCTCAGGCGCGGAAGGAGGCGGCGCCATAGCCTTGTCGCTGCCGGAGTCACCGCATGCAACGACTGCCACCGCTATCAAGACCGCGATACCAGAGTTCAGAAGTTTCCGCATCACACTCTCCATTGGGTCCAGGAGGCCACCTCAAGGCAATCTGGCTTGTCGTCGGCGTACCGGCAGGACACGATTAGGTCAATGCTCGCGGCCACCGTTCACGGGGGCTAGCCCCGAGGGCCAGCGTTGCCGCATCTGCCCGGCACGCATCGCGCGGCAGTCTGCGTGAGCCATTGCCAAGGCAACAGATCAAACAACGTGCACTTGCTGGCGGTGAAACACTTCTACGAAACCGGAATACTCTAACAGCTGGAATATGACGAGCAATTGACTCCATGCACGGCAATTGCGCACTTGTTGCTCACCGCCTTTCACGGTCGACGTCTTGCGGCGCAGCGTGAATATGGGAATGCTCGCCGCCACCCATAAGAGAGAAAATATGTCGGAGACACCAAGCGAAACTCCTCCCGCTCAGTCCGGCGCGGGGCGCGCGGGCCCGCTGCGCCTAGAGGACTTCACCGAGGGGGTCGCCAAGGGCGACAGGTCCGTGCTGGCGCGTGCGATCACGCTGATCGAAAGCACCCGGCCACAGCATCGGGAATTGGCGCAACAAATTTTGCAGCAGCTCATGAATCGCACGGGGCACGCAATTCGGCTTGGAATAACCGGGGTGCCTGGCGTCGGCAAATCGACCACGATCGATCAACTCGGCGTGAACCTCGTTGAAGCTGGTCACAAGGTCGCCGTGCTGGCCGTCGATCCGACTTCCAAACGCACCGGCGGCTCGATTCTCGGCGACAAGACACGTATGGCCAGGCTGGCGGTGCATCCCAACGCATACATCAGACCCTCGCCTACGTCGGGAACGCTCGGCGGCGTTACACGCAAGACGCGAGAGACGATGGCGCTGGTCGAAGCCGCCGGGTTCGACGTCATCATCGTCGAAACGGTAGGCGTCGGGCAATCGGAGGTGGCGGTCGCCGATATGGTCGATTTCTTCCTTGTCTTGTTGTTGCCTGGTGGTGGTGACGATCTGCAGGGCATCAAGAAGGGGATCATCGAAATCGCCGACATGATCGCCATTAATAAGGCCGACGGAGAAAACGTCGCGCGGGCAGGGGCGGCAGCGGCGGAGTATCGAAACGCACTGCATATTCTCGCGCCGCAGTCGGCGACCTGGTCGCCACCGGTAATCACCATTTCTGGGGCGACAAACAAAGGTCTCGACGAACTGTGGTCCAAAGTGATCCAGCACCGCGACCTGACGCAGGCATCCGGGGAATTCGACGAGCGGAGGCAACGTCAGGCTGTGGCATGGATGCGGGACATGCTGGAGGAACGACTGATGGCTGCGCTCAAAGCCAATCCAGACGTTGCTCGGGAGCTGCCACGCATCGAGGAGGACGTGAGAGCTGGGCGACTGCTACCGACGCTGGCCGTCGGGCAGGTCATGGCGCTGATGGGGATAGCGTGAACAGGCGAGAGCGCATCCTTCTGACCGGCTTCGGGCCATTCCCAGGCGTTCAGGAGAATGCCACCAGCAAGCTCGTGCCGGAGATCGCGGCGCGAGCAGAACAGCTCAACTGGAATGTTCAAATCGC
>JAUWFF010000091.1 GCA_030607105.1 Filomicrobium sp. | reverse complement strand
GCAGAACGGGAGTTGCCACGTCACAGAGGTGTGCTGTTTCATCGATCTAATGCATACCGCCGGTACACGCAGACCGGCTGTTGATCTCGCCTCCCCGTTAGGTCGTCTGGCCACTCCACGATATCCTTCTTTGCACTCTCGATGAATGCAACGGTCTCCTCGTATTCTTGGTCGGGCAGATTG
Organism: Filomicrobium sp.; assembly: GCA_030607105.1. Classification (GTDB taxonomy): domain Bacteria; phylum Pseudomonadota; class Alphaproteobacteria; order Rhizobiales; family Hyphomicrobiaceae; genus Filomicrobium. The sequence continues at coordinate 5,866 of JAUWFF010000091.1, read as the reverse complement.
AAGTTTGAGAGCGTCGCTTTGAGGTGATTGGAGAAAATTTCCCAATACTGCTCGGAGATCTTCATGCCGAGATGCTATTGCGACATATCGCGGCTGACGTAGTGCAAAGGCCCGCCGGAGTTGGCCAAAATGTAATCGACAAGCAGCTGTTATTCCCTGGCCAACCCATCACTGCCGCGGTTTTTCACGAACCGCTTTTGCTGCAGATCGTGCATCAATCACGTCAGCAAGTCGTTGGTGACTGCGACGATGGCGTCGTAACCACGCAGCCAGGAATGAAGAGACGCCTGTTTCGCGGACATATCGCCGGCCAGGGCGGCACCGCAAAGAATGATGATTGCGACGGCGAGGACTCCTGGTGTGCTCAGGCGTCTGGCGCCAGGACTTGGTGGCGTCATTAGTGTGCTTCTGTCATCGGCATCAATGCCCCGATATGGTCAAAGGGGGTGTCGTGGCGATACAGGATGCGGCGCGCTAGAACAAAAGTCACAGTATGACCGCGCGGCCGCTCTTGCTGGAACTGGCCGCGCCGCCAAAGCCGTAAATTAACCTGTCAGTAGGCCGACGCAGCGCGGCCGATGCCATCTTTGCGGTAGATATCGCGGCGGAACTGGATGACGCCGTCGGCGGTCGCCCAGGCCGTAAGGTAGGCCATGTAGAGGGTGACTGACCGCTTCAGGCGCACATTCTTAGTGACGCCGGAGCCCTTAACGTGCAGCACCTGAGACTTGTTCCAACCCTTGTTTCCTGCGAGCAACCAGGCGGACAGGTCCTCAATGTTGTGAACGCGAACACAGCCTGAGCTAGCGGCGCGGAAATTACGGCCGAACAGGGATTCAGAGGGCGTATCGTGCAGATAAACGGAGTGGCCGTTATGGAAGTTGATCTTGACGAAACCTAGCGGATTATCCTTGCCGGGCTGCTGGCGATAAGACCGCCGGTGCGGCATTGACGAACGCCATTTGATCTTTTCCGGTTTGAGCTTGCGGCCGTTGCCGTCATATGCGTCGATCCCGTATTTGACGAGGACGTCCTTTCCGGCGCGCTCCATTCGGCGGCCTTTCGGGATCAGGTCCTTGGAGACGACGGTCGGCGGCAAGCGCCAGACCGGATTGAAATTTAGCTCGTGAATGCGTGAGGTCAGGATCGGTGTTTTGCGGCTGATTTTGCCAACGACGCCGGCATGGCGGCTAACAACACGGTCGTTTTGCACGGCCTCTATCTGAGCCGCGGGAATGTTGACGACAACGTAACGGCCTTTCTTTGTTTTGTTCACGTATTGGCGCAACCGTGACAGCCCCTTCTTGAGCTGCTTCAGGCGCGACTTGGCGGAAACGTTCAAAGCGGCTCTCGTGCGCCTGCCGACAACGCCCGTTGGCGCGAGCCCGTTGGTGGCCTGGAAGCGCTTCACAGCCGTCTCGACATAATAATCAAAATGCTGCGGCATCCAGGACTCGCCGGCCTCAAGCTCGCCCGTCATCTGCAGGCGCTTGCGCAGCAGCTCAACGGCTGGATCGCTTGTTCCAGGGGTCAAATGTTTGCGCGGGATCGCCTTCCAGCCACCTTTTTTAACGATGACTTGGTAACGCTTGATGGCCTTCTTGGTTGCTGCAATGTTGGCGGGCGACAGCGTTGGATAACCGGGCGGAGGGTTGGCCTGCCAACGCCGCGTAAAACCGATATCAGAACTTTGATCCTGCGATATCAGGTCGGCAAATGGGTTCCACTGGCTTGGCGCGTAGGCCGCAGCCGGTCCAGCGCCAATAATCAATCCCAGTAAAGCAACAAAGATCGCCGTTGTTGCGGCCAAGCGAATTGGATGCGAGCCGATCAAAATCCCCACCCCCCGAATAAATCCGCACAAAACGCTGAAGCGCGCCTGTCAAACGAGGCATACCACCGGGCGCCACAATGCCGGTGACAAAGCCTTCCGCAAGCATTTCGCAGACTAAGTCGAACAAAGGTGCGACAATCGCGCTGCGATTTGAAGTCACAGGTCTGGCATCTGAAAAATCAATGACAACAGTGATGCCGTGCCGCAACAAAAGCCGCAAATGCAAACAAAGGAAGTCCGCGGTCGGGACCGCGGCTTGTTCAAATCATGTGTCGAGGAAAGACCGGCGCCGGCTTAGAGGCGATAGCGAATCTGGTCGGTCCAGAACCGCTCAATCCGAACGAGGGACCGATTGAGACCGTTGAGATCGCCCCTGCGAACCTCACCGACGGAATCAAGTGAGCGCAGCTGACGCTGGTACAATCCGCGAAGAACTTCACAAGCATCGTGCCCCTTGGCGGTCAGGCTGACCCGCACCGAACGCTTGTCGGTCTCGGAGCGCTGATAATGAATGTAGCCCATATCAACCAGCTTCTTCAGGTTGTATGACACATTCGAACCCAGGTAGTAACCACGCGTCTTGAGTTCGCCCGCGGTCAACTCACTGTCACCAATGTTGTGCAGCAGCAGTGCCTGCACTGGATTGAGCTCTGTTCCGCCAGAACGGTCGAACTCGTCCTTGATGACGTCGAGAAGAAGACGGTGCAAACGTTCGATCAACCGCAATGCCTGCAGATACTCACCCTCGAAGGAATCTTCCGTCTCAGGCGCGGCGTGACGCGCCATGTCAAACGCTAAACTCATTAGACTGCCTCTCACACTTTTGGCCCCCGTTCGCTCGGGTTATCCAAAAGGTAAGCCTGACTGCTAAAGGTTAGCTAAATAGGCATAGTAAACAAATAGTACCCCATACTTTGCGAAAGGTATTCTCAACCATTCTGTCCCAATTTAATACTAATTATTATATATCCACCCCAGTAAAGAAAATGGAAACCTCAATATCCAGCTAGCAACCGTCCTAAAATAACAAGTATACAACCAAATCGATGGACGAAATTAACGTTTGAGCTAAGCAAGGGCTACAAACGACAAAAACGTATGTTAACTGAAATTCCTGCATTCCTACCGCCGCTCAGCAGGATATTTGGGCTATTCATCCGATTTCACGGCATTGCCTGTAGCTGTTCGCGGGTCGGAAGCTGCAGCTCCTCATCGAGCGGCGCGAAATAAGCATCGACACCGGCGGGGTCCACCTCCGCCAAGGTCGCCGGCCGCCACTTCGGCGATTTGTCCTTGTCAATCAACAGTGCGCGTACGCCCTCGGCGAAATCCTTGTCCTCCAGAAAGCGACAGGCCAACCGATAGTCACGAACAAGGGTTTCACGGAGGTCTTCGGTTCGCGCCTGTCTGATGTGGCGGATCGACACCTCCAACGATATGGGCGCACGTTGTCTTAGATCTTTTCGAACACCCGCGGCCCACTCGGCTTCGCTGCCGGTCACCGCAGCCAAGCGCTCCATGATGGCTGTTGGCGTTGCCGCGGAAAAACAGTGTGAAATCGTCAGCGCATGCCGCATCAGTTCGCTTTCGCCTGGATCGACATGGCGCTCATCCAGCAGATGATCAATCGGCCAAGCTTCGCTCAGCTGTTCGATCACGTTGTCAAAGAGAGCGGCGCTGAAACAGTGCGTCACAAGGCCCAGGGCAAAAGCATCGGCGCGACCGATGGTGCGGCCAGTCAATCCAAGATAGAGACCCATTTCATGCGGTAGGCGCGCCAAAACGTGGGCGGCGCCAACATCGGGGAACAATCCAATCGCGGTCTCGGGCATCGCGAAAAGGTAGTTCTCGCCCGCCACCCGATGGGTGTTGAAGGCCGTGAGGCCGACACCCGACCCCATCAAGGCGCCGTCGATCAGGGAAACCGACGGCTTCGAGAAGCACTCCAACGCCCAGTTCATGGAGTATTCGTCCGCGAACATAGTTTTTGCCGCAGCGGGATCATCCTTGTAGGTGGCAATGATTTTGCGGACATCACCACCAGCGCAAAAGACTTTCTTGCTGTTCGAATTGATAGCCACCCCATAGATAATCGGGTCCTTGGCGAACTCGGGCAGCGCTTCAACGATTGCCGCACGCATGTCACTGTCGAAAGCGTTCAAAGCTTTTGGACGGTCAAGGGTGATAAGCGCGAGTGCGTTGCGTCTTTCAATTCGGATGCCCGGAGTGGTTGGGCTGGTGTCGCTTGGCATAAATTCCTCTATCCATTGCGGTCGAACTTGCTGCCAGGGCGGACAAATGTTTAACTTTTAAGCGGCTGATTCGCCGCCTTCGCAGCAGTGTACGGAGTTTGTTTTACGGTGCCGTTCGCGTCTGGCGATATCACCGCTTAAGGGGTGCCATCAACAGGCTTTCCAGGTTCGCCTCGTCAGCTTGTGTATGGGGTGTTCCGCGCCTCGCAGTTTGCGTGAAGGTGTCCTCGGCTCAGGTGGCGCCGGAGTTGTGTCCCACAGTCCTGAGTTACTGAGGCCTGCGTTCTTGTGCGTGAAGGCAATAAGGGTGGCAAGAGCGCTCAGTGTCCTCGGATCAACGCGCCAAGGGGGAAGCGATGACCGTGACAATCCGGGTCACGGTGTTGGCGGCGGCGGCCGCGGCACTCAATATCATCGGCAGCGTGAGCGCCGGCGCGCAATCGTTTTACGAGGCGATTACAAGCGTTGCCCGAACCAAGGTGGAAAGCAAGACGAACCGGCCAATGGTACCGGAGCGTATCGCCAACATCGAAAAGACCGCGCCGGCGATTCCCGCAGCGAAACCCAAAAGCGTCAAGAAGCCGGGAAAGAAAGTTCCAGAAGCAAAAGCAACAAGCTGGCCGCGGTCCGACATCCTAATAGCCAAAGCGCGCTGCAGTTTTCTCCTGAGCCACGCCAAAGCGGAAGTTATCCATGAGCAACCCATCAGAAAGGGGCCCTGCGGTGATCCCGCTCCGGTGAAACTCATAAGCCTCGGCACCAAGCCGCGAGTGGTTCTGGACCCGCCTGCTCTTCTCAACTGCGATATGGTGAAGTCGCTGCACGACTGGCTGGTCAAAGACCTGCAGCCGCTGGCGCGCAAGCACCTCAAGTCTCCGATCGTGAAAATCGAAACGATGAGTTCGTACTCGTGCCGGAATGCCTATGGGCGTGCTGACACACGTTTGTCGCAGCACGCGCGCGCGAATGCGATCGACATCCGTGGTTTCGTCACCGAGAGGCAGGCCCGGACGCGGCTTGTTTCGCACTGGGGGCCAACGGCGCGTGACCTCAAACGTGCCGCCCGCCTCGCGGCGGCCCGTGCGAAGAAGAAGCGTGAAGACCTGGCTGCTCAGCAAGGCAAGACGGCTGACATCACGGGCAAATCCCAGCCCAAAAGCGTGGCGGATAGCACTACGAACCCTGTTGGCGCCGACGCGCCGACTGGTCTTGCGATACGCCCGTCCGTAATGGTTGACGCGGCAGCCGTCGCCCTTCGCGGTTCGTCGCGGGCAACAGGTGATCGAGCGCCTGGTTTGGGGCTGGCCCCAAGCCGGCTCGGCGGCCCCGCGCTTTACAAACTCGCTGCAGAAGATGTTCGAGAGACACCATCTTGGCCGGTCTACCTGGTCTCAGAGAAGATATCCGCGTCACGGGCGCGGACACCGAATGCGCTTTTTTTGCGTGGCGCGCATAGGACAGCCTGCAAAATATTCGCTACGGTGCTGGGGCCAGAGGCGAACAACACACACCGAAACCACTTCCATGTGGACCTGGCCCAGCGCCGCCTCGGGCCTAATAGCTACAAAGCCGGTTGCAACAGCACGATTTCGGTGGCAGCCGGAAGCTTTTCGCGCCCGAACTCCACTTCACTACCCGTTACCTTTCTTACATTTTTCTTGCCCTTAAGGAAATCCTCAACACCGGCTATGGGATAGGCACACTTGGGCGTCTTAAAATGCATGGGAATAACTATTTTCGGCTTTAGTTGGTCACATACCTGGCTAGCTACGGGGGCATC
>JAUWFF010000311.1 GCA_030607105.1 Filomicrobium sp. | reverse complement strand
AAACGCCAACGGTCAGTACTATCCGGAAGTGCGCAAGGCGATCAAAGGCGAGGACGCGGCAATGTTGCTACTCAATGAAAAGAGCGAGCAAATTGTCTCCGTCGCCGTACCGATTACGCGGTTCAAGAGAGTCATGGGCGTTCTACTCCTCTCGACGCCGCCCGGGGAAATCGACGAGGTTTTGGCTAAATCAAGAAGCGATCTGTGGCCGCTTGCTTTGATCGCACTGCTTGCCAGCGTCGCAACGGGCCTGTTCCTGACAAGGACCGTTGCTGGTCCGATGCAGCGACTTTCGGCCAAGGCCGAGCATGCTAGCAGGGATATCTCCGCACGAACCGCGCTACCGGATTATGCTGATCGTAAAGACGAGGTGGGGCAGATGGCGCAGGCCTTTTCTGCAATGACCAACTCGCTTTACGAGCGGATCGAGGCGAGTGAAAAATTCGCCGCCGATGTCGCTCACGAGTTGAAGAATCCGCTGACGGCGGCAAGTTCAATGGCCCAGTCGTTGGAGTACGCGCGAACCGAGGAAGACCGCGAACAGGTTGTGCAGCAGATCCAGCACGAGCTGAGACGGTTGAACCGCCTCATCAGCGACGTCTCGCGAGCGTCAATGCTGAACGCTCAGCTGCAGCGCGAAACGCGAGAGCCTGTCGAACTCAAGGGTGTCTTGCGGGACGTTGTGTCGATCTTCGAGGAAAAAACCGAAGACAGCGGAATAAAGCTTGAATTCAAGGCCATTGGCAAGACTGAAGAATTCATCGTGGCAGGAACGGACGGCCGGCTTGGTCAGGTATTCACCAACCTCATCGACAATGCGATCTCCTTTTCTCCCGAGGGCGGCACAGTTGCCGTGGTCGCCAAGGTCGACGGGGACGATGTTGTGGTCACCGTCGACGACCAAGGCCCCGGCATCCAGGAAGACAAGCTCGAGACTATCTTCACGCGCTTTTACACTTACCGCCCCAGCGAATTTTCGAGCCGCGGCAACAATTCGGGCCTTGGCTTGAGTATCTCGCAGGAGATCATCCAGGCCCACAACGGCCGTATCTGGGCGGAAAACCGATACGCCGTGGGAGACGGCAATGACGGTAGTACACCTGTAGGTGCACGCTTCGCGGTGCGTCTCCCAACCATGAGCCCGGCGGTAACTCGGACGCGAAGTCGCAATGTTTGAGGATCGAGGGCGTTCAGGATCAGAAGGGCACGGAAGGCTGCAACAGCAGCCCCGCGGCGCTGATTGTCGCAACGAGATGAACGATGCCGATTGAACTGCCAGTGCGCGTTCACGCCACAACGATCGCCATTGCGGGCTGCGCGGCAATTATTCGCGGCGCTTCGGGAGCCGGGAAGTCCGACTTGGCGCTTAGGTGCCTGATGATGGCCCCGAATGGCCTAATCCATCACCCTGTGCACCTGGTCGCGGACGACTACACGGAGTTGTTTGATCGAGACGGCCTATTGTTTGCGCGGGCGCCTGAGCAGATTTCCAGGCTCTTGGAGGTGCGCGGTCTTGGTATCATTGATCTTGAGGCAACCTGCGAGGCAGAGGTCGTTCTGGTCGTGGACCTTGTAGAGGCAGCCGAGTTAACCCGGCTTCCAGACCCGTCAGCGCAGGTCTCGTTAGTCCAGGATGTCAGAGTGCCAGCGTTGCGCCTCAGTACAAGCGAGCCATCGGCCCCAGCAAAGTTGCTGCTGGCTTTGGATTATGTGCGGCGTAACGGACAGTTGCCCACTGTGAAGTAGATGAAGCGGACTTTTTGACACTGACCGGGATTCAAGCGGCTGCTTGGTGACGTATGTCGTGGGTTTTTACTTCTGTTGGAGCCCAGCACTTGCCAAATCACCTCACGTCGGTCTTCGATGGGTCACGCATCAAGAACAGGATCGCGTGGTTATGATCGGACTTGTCATTGTCGCCCATGGCGGACTCGCCAATGAGTTCCGGGCGGCCCTCGAACAAATCGTGGGTCCGCAACGCCAGATGGCGACCGTCTCAATCGCGCCCGATGACGACTTGGTCGACCGTCGGCAGCAAATCCTTCACGCCATTGAGGAAACTGATATCGGCAAGGGAGCGATTTTGCTCACCGACATGTTTGGCGGCACCCCGTCGAACCTTGCCATTTCGGTGATCGACGAAGCCAATATCGAGGTGCTGGCCGGGATTAATCTGCCCGTTTTAGTCAAACTGGCCAGTATTCGGATGGAAATGCCACTGAAGGAGGCGGTGGCCGCCGCCTCGGATGCAGGACGCAAATATATCAAAGTGGCGAGCCAGGAGCTTTCCAGTGATCCCTAAACTGCGCTAACGTGTCGCTTCGCCGTCCCTTTTTCGCTGTCCCAAGAAAGCAATGCCGGAACTCGACAGCCAACATCCCGAAGCCATTGTCACAATTCGCAATCGCAAAGGCCTGCACGCCAGGGCTTCGGCGCAGTTTGTCAAGTGTGCGGAAACCTTTCGTGCCGACATTCAGGTCTCACGCGAGGGTCAAACCGTCGTCGGAACCTCGATCCTCGGGCTGATGATGCTGGCTGCCGGGCCTGGAGCAACGTTGCACATTCTCGCCAAGGGGCCGGAGGGACCTGAAGCGATCGAAGCGCTGGTGGAGTTGGTCGAGGGCGGCTTTGGTGAAGATTTTTGTGAAGAGGTCTAAACTGATCCGGCTGGCGATTGGGCAAAAAAGAGCCCCGCCGGGGGTGGCGGGGCCTCGATTTTACTTCAACAGATAGAGCGCCGAGACCTTCAGGGCGATGTTTCGGAAGGACTGTTTGAGCTCCCCCGCGTTTTGGGCGGTTTAGACGTGATCCTCGCAAGATGCGCACTGAGCAAGTGTCTCTTCCGCGGTGCCACTGCTGGCAAGCTGGATGCCATCAAAGTAGACGGTGAGTCCTGGGACGTTCATGGCTGCGCACAAAGCTCGGGCCTGCCTGGCGGGGTCACCTCCCAAGGCGGTGCACCTGCCCTTAGCGGAAGTGCTGCCGAAGGAGTTCTTGTCGAGAATGCCGCTGTTGCATCACTGGGAGTTGTGTTTACCGTCCGTCATCAGAACGGCAATCTTTTCGAGAAGCGGTTTGCCCTTGCGGTTGAGCTGGCTCAGCAATGAGTAGGGATTCGCCTGGCTTGCGGTAGAGAACACGCTGTTCCAATTCGGCGATAGGTTGTACCAAGCCCAGGGTGGTCCAAATTGCCCTACCGTGTTGCCAGTAGCCTGGATGCTGTCAAGGGTCGACGTCAGTAGCGTCTTGGTGGCTTTGTTACCTTTGAGAATTGAGGTGCTAAGC
>JAUWFF010000181.1 GCA_030607105.1 Filomicrobium sp. | reverse complement strand
AAGAACAACTGTCCGCAACAGCCAAGGCAGCAGGTAAATCCCGACAAACGGTACGAGCAATCGCGCGGCTCGTAGAAGGGCATAGCAGGTGCGAGGAAGGGTGGGCATGTTCGATGGTGCCAGAAGTTTGCCGTCCCCCAGGTCCGCGGTTCGCAGGTAATGTCGCGTTCATCTCCCGCTTACATCATCAGACGTTTGATTTGTAGCCGTCAGTGCGGGTCTTTTAGTTTTGTTGGGTCCGGGCGGGCTGCGGGCGTTCCTCGGCTGTCGCCGAGCCTGCGCGTTCACCGGACCAGAGCCTTGAGAGCAGCGGAAACCGTCTGTTGGGGGCTCAATTATTCGCGCCTGAATTTTGCGCGACCGAAATGTCATAGCCGGTGGATTAATCGACTTGGGTGCTCGGGAATCTTGTCGTCGAGTGCGGAATCGCTGCTACAGGTGGTTGTAGTGGCGCGTATTAGACAGGCCTAAGATGTGTCCACCGGAGAGCCTACATGATGAGCCAATCGCACGGTCCGGGCCGTTTCGAGATCGTGCTGATCAAGCCGTCCCACTACGATGAAGACGGCTATGTCATTCAGTGGGTGCGCTCGACGATGCCGTCCAACTCGCTAGCCTGCGTCAACGCGTTGGCGCGCAGTGGAGCGGAGCGCGGCATTCTAGGGCGTGATGTTGAGATTTGCGTCACCACAATCGATGAAACCAACACCCGCGTGGATATCGACGCCATTATCCGGCGCCTCCAGCGCAGTGGCTTTTTTGGTTTCGTCGGCTTCGTCGGCGTCCAGTCGAACGAGTTCCCTCGAACCATGGATTTGGCCCGGCCGCTGCGGCAAGCCGGTGTCAATGTTGTTATCGGCGGTTTTCACGTCTCGGGCTGCATCGCCATGCTGTCGGAGTTGCCCCCCGATATCGCGGAGGCTGCCGAACTCGGTATTACGCTTTTTGCCGGTGAGTCCGAGGAGCACTTCGATGGACTTGTCGCCGATTGCGCGCGCGGTGAGATGCAGCCTGTCTACAATCACATGAAGCAGCTGCCGGATATCGGTGAACTTGCGGCGCCGCCGTTCCTGGCTTCGGAATTCGTCAAACGCACGGTTGGGAACGTCACCAGTTTCGATGCCGGGCGCGGCTGCCCGTTCCAGTGCTCATTCTGCACGATCATTAACGTCCAGGGCCGTAAGTCCCGCTACCGGACGCCGGATAGCGTCGAGGAGATCATTCGCGCCAACTACGCCCAAGGCGTCGACCGGTTTTTCATCACCGACGATAACTTCGCCCGCAACAAGGATTGGGAGGCGATCTACGACCGCATTATCGATCTGCGCGAGGTCCAAGGTCTCGACGTGCGCTTCATGATCCAGGTCGATACGCTGTGCCACAAGATCCCGAACTTCATCGAGAAGTCGAAACGCGCCGGGGTTACCCGCGTGTTCATCGGCCTAGAGAACATCAACCCCGACAACCTGCTGGCGGCGAAGAAGCGGCAGAACAAACTCACCGAATACCGCCGAATGTTGCTCGACTGGAAGGCTGTCGGCATTATGACGTTCGCCGGCTATATCCTCGGCTTTCCAAATGATACGCCGGGGTCGATCGCGCGTGACATCGAGATCATCAAACAGGAACTGCCGATCGATGCCTTGGAGTTCTTCATTCTGACGCCGCTGCCAGGGTCAGAGGATCATAAGGTGCTCGATGCGAAGGGCGTCGCCATGGATGCCGACATGAACCGCTATGAGCTGGAGCATGTCGTCACCGACCACCCCAAGATGACCCGTGAGGAATGGCAGCAGGCCTACTATGCAGCGTGGCAACAGTTTTACACCGATGAGCATGTCGAGACGATCCTGCGCAGGGCCCACGCCAGTGGGATTGATGTCTACCGGCTGATGGTCGTGTTGCTGTGGTTTGCTTCGGCGGTCCCGGTCGAGAAGGTTCATCCACTGCAAGCCGGCCTTTTAAGGCGCAAAGATCGTTTAAGCCGGCGCCCCGGCCTGGCCCAGGAACCCTGGCTGTCGTTCTACACGAACTACGTCCTGGAGCTGGCCCGCAAGCAAGCGGCGCTGTTCCAGCGCTGGCGCACGATGCGCGCGATCTGCAAGAAGATCACGCAGGAGCCGGATTCGAGAGCGTATACTGACACTGCGCTGACCCGCGTCGCCAAGGGCGTTGAAGAGGATATGCAGCTTTATACGCAGACCGCCTCAGCCCAGTCGGCCGTGACCCGCGAGAGGCGCGTCGCCGGGGTTTAGGACACGGGAAAATGGAGGGGGATGACTTGGCCCTCCTGTCTTCGTCATCAAGCAAGCATAAAGCTTTGAAAGAGCCAAATCGGGACGGCGATTAACCGCACGGTAGGCATTCTCCGGTTACACCAAGATGGAGCGATCATTTTGCGGATTGCTCGTTGAGGCGTCGCGTGGGGTTGCGGATGCGTTGTCCGGCTTTTCGGATGTGGCTTGTTTTATTGGTTGTCGCTGCGGGGCTTGCGGGATGGTCCAGCCCGGCTTCGACGCACACTTTTTCAAAAGCCTATCACATTGGCCTGCAGGCTCCTGGCCAGGGAACGGTGCATCTTTACGCCGAGGAATACGGACGCGGACGTCCGATCCTGCTGCTGCATGGGCTTGGTGCTTCGACCTTCACGTGGCGCAACCTCATTCCTGAGCTGTCGCGCCGGAACCGCGTCATCGCCATCGACTTCAAGGGGTTCGGCCGCTCGGAAAAACCCTTCACGCAGGCCTACAGCCCCTACGACCACGCCAATCTCGTCTTGGACTTTATCCGCAAAAGACGCTTTCGCGATCTGACGATCATCGGCCACTCGTACGGCGGCGCGATCGCCATGATGGTGACGTTGCGTCTCAACGAATTGGAGCCAGGGCGGGTCAGAGACCTCGTCTTGATGAATGCGCCCACCTACCAGCAGCCGGGCACTGCGTTTGTCGATTTCATGAGACTGCCAGTTATCCCATATGCGGCGCTGATGCTGATACCGCCCGAGCTGACGACCTGGCTGTCGCTCGACAAGGTGCAGTCTGAAAAGCTCCATATCAGTGAATTGCGTGCATATGCGGCGCCGTTCTATGAGGCGGCCGCAAGGCATGCTCTCATCACGACGGCTCGGCGCATCGTGCCACAACACATGGAAAGCCTGACGGCGCGTTATCCCTCGGTGCGTCAGCGCACTTTGGTTATCTGGTGCGACGCGGACCGGACGGTACCAGTTGAAACCGGTATCCGGCTGGTGAAAGCGTTGCCGCGTGGACAGCTCAAGGTACTCACCGGCTGCGGGCACGTTCCTCAGGACGAACGGCCGGAAGCGGTTTTGGACCTGATTGGGTCATTCCTTCGAGGGTGACGGGTCCGCGCGTTTTTTTCTCAGAGCCGCGATCTCAAGGCGCAGTCCTTTCAACTCGTCCATCAGCTCGGCGAAATGCGCTTCGTTTTCGCGGTGGTGCTGTTCCTCGTTGCCGCCGCTCGCGGTCTGCATCGCATTGACGATGATCGCGATGAACAGATTAAGCACGGCGAAGGTGACGATGAGAATGAAGGGGACGAAGAAGACCCATGCGTAAGGATGAACCTCCATCACCGGGCGGACGATACCCATTGACCAGGATTCGAGAGTGACAACCTGGAACAGTGTGTAGAGCGACGCTCCTATGGTTCCGAACCATTCGGGAAAGGCGCCGCCGAATAGCTTCGTCGTCATCACGGCGGCGACATAGAAGATCAGCGCAAGAAGCGCGATGACGGAGGCCATCGCCGGGATCGCGTTGAGCAGCGCCTGCACTACGGTGCGCATCTCGGGAACCATTGAGATCAGCCGTAGGGCACGTAGGATGCGCAACGAACGCAGCACAGCCAGGCCCTCGGCTGAGGGCATCAGTGCAATCCCGACAATGATGAAATCGAAGATGTTCCAGGGGTCTCGGAAGAAGGAAAACCTATAAACAATGAGCTTGGCTGCTATTTCGGCGCAGTAGATTGCCAAGGCAATGTTGTCGATCGCGTAGAGCAGCGAGCCAGCAGCGGTCATGGCAGTGGGCGAAGTTTCAAGTCCCAGCGTCACCGCATTGATCAAGATCACGACTATAATAAAATTGGAAAACCATGAGGCCTCGACAACCCCACGTAATCGCTCTGTCAATGCATCATCTCCCGGCTTCGGATTGCGGTCGCACGGTTGGATTATGTTGCCATGCCGCGCCGGTCATCTGGGACATTTCGGGAATTTGTCAAGGCGATAAACGCTTGGCCGAAAGTCGACGGACGGACCTGTGTTGCCGGGGCGCAGTGATGCTCAGCTTTCGTCCGACTCCAAGCTGAAACCCCAGATTGGCTTTGCTAGTCCAGTCTTCATCTCATGTCATGCAGTTTGGTGGGTGCCTCGATTCC
>JAUWFF010000367.1 GCA_030607105.1 Filomicrobium sp. | reverse complement strand
CGGTGCGAGCCAAGAGCCCACACCGCCTCTACATTATCTTATTTGGGCCAGCTTGATCGTCCGGCGATTGCCGACACTGGCGAAAAGAAAAGAAGGCTCACTGGGCGACGAGCTTCTCTGGGATCTTCACACCGACTTCCTCGAAGTAACGGCGTGCACCTGGGTGCAGTGGCAATGGCAAACCGGCAATTGCTTTTTCAAGTGACATCGCCTTGGTGGCTGAATGAATGGCGTTGAGGAAGCCGAGGTTTTCGAACATCGTTTTGGTAATTTGATAAACGTCTTCTTCGGGGACATCAGCCCGAACGGCGAGGAAGTTCGGCTGTGCGATCGTCATTACATCGGCCTTCTGACCCGGGTAGGTTCCCGCGGCGATCTTATAGGGTGTCCAAAGTCCCAAACCGCCGTCAGCCTTTTTGGCCTGGTCTTCGGAGAAGCTTAAAAGCTTGACCTTGTCACCCATCGACGCGAAGGCCTTTGTCACTGCGCCTGTCGGGGCACCGGCGGGGATCGACATCGCCACGACCTGACCGTTTTGCAAAGCGTCGGCGCTTGGGCCGTAGCCGACGTGAACAAGGCTGAAATCCTTGTCGATATCGACGCCCATGTTCTTCATGAGGACGCGGTTGGAGCCGATGGTGCCGGAGTTCTTCTTGCCCATCGCTGCGGACTTGCCCTTCAGTCCGGCCATGTCTTCGATGGTGCCTGTTTTGGCCATGTCGGCCAGCACGACGAATTGCTCAACATTCTGCCAGAGCATGGAGACGGCCCGCATGTTCTTTTGTGGGCCGTCCTTGGCGACCGGACCCTTGCCATTCCAGGCATAGTGGCCGAACAGGCCCTGCAGAATCGCGAACTGGGCCTCGCCTTCGCGGAGGAGCTTAACGTTCTCTCCGGAGCCCGCCGAGTTGATCGCCGACATACCGATCTTCTGCTTGGGCTGCAACTTGACCTTGATCACCGTCGCAATGGCAACTCCGACGGGATAATACGTACCGCCGGTACTGGCGGTCGCGAGTATGTAATCGCGCGCTTGCGCTGCGGCACCTTGAATGCCGAACGTAAGGATGAGGGCCCCGGCGGTCGCCGAAGCAATCAGACCTTTGATCATGTTTCCGTCCCTTAATGATTGAAGCCCGCAGCCTATCGAGCGCTGCTTTTTGCCGCAGTTGGTACGTTTAGGTATAGGGTAGTGAGCCGCCGCCGTCCAGCGACGGCCCGTCGCCAACGAGATGATATCATTGCCAGTTTCATCGGCTCTTTTGCCTGTGCTTGCCTGAATTTCATGCGCGGGCCAGACTTGCGCCGTGCGACTGCAACAAAAAGAGCCCGGGCATGTCTCTAACCGCCGAAGAAATCCAACGTTACAAGCGCCATCTGGTTCTTCGCGAGGTCGGCGGAGCCGGACAGCAGAAGCTCAAGGCTGCGCGTGTGCTTCTGGTGGGGGCCGGTGGACTTGGATCACCGCTGGCGGTTTATCTGGCCGCCGCCGGGGTCGGCACAATCGGACTTGTCGATGACGATGTTGTCTCGCTCAGCAATCTGCAGCGGCAGATTCTGCACGATACCCAGCACGTCGGCGCGCCCAAGGTGGAGAGCGGGCGCCAAGCTATCGGCAGACTCAATCCGCATGTCGCTGTCCAGACGCATGCGGTCCGGCTGACCGCGGCGAATGCGCTGGAGATTATCGGACAATATGACATCGTTTGCGACGGCTCGGACAACTTCGCCACGCGCTACCTCGTTTCGGACGCCTGCTATCTGGCCAAGAAGACCTTGGTGTTCGGCGCCGTCGGGCCGTTTGATGGTTACGTGACGACGTTCAAACCGCACGAGCGCGGGCCGGGCGGGAAGCCATACCCGACCTATCGATGTTTGTTCCCGGAAGCGCCACCGCCGGGGACGGTCGCCAACTGCTCGGAAGTGGGTGTGCTGGGCGCCATCGTTGGCGTCATCGGGACACTACAGGCAGTGGAAGTGCTGAAGGAAATCACTGGCGCCGGGGAGAGCCTGGCGGGGCGGCTTTTGATCTACGACGCGCTCGGCGCCCGCTTCGAAAGCGTGAAGATCGTCTGGGATCCCGACAACGCCTTGTCAGGTGAGAAGCCGACCATCACAGACCTTTCAGCGCACGCCGGCGCGGAGAATGCTGCGGCCTGCAGGGGGTGAAGGGGTTGCATCGGGGCTGAGCGCGCGAGATTTTTCTGTTTGCGCTCGATTCACTGCGCTTCCGGCAAGCTCAGGAACGCCTCGACAACGGCCTGAGCATATTCGTGCGCCTGGGGAGCACCCGCTCCACGCGGCCCGGCCATATTCAATTGATGTACTGAGTTGGTGCGGCAGAACTCATTAATTTCTTGCGCGGCCGTTTCGACCGAGACCGCGGTACCGTCGATCAACAAGTGCGGGCGCGAAGCTTCGATACACTCATCGATGGTCAGTTCAGTGCCGCTTTTCGGTTCGATCTGTGCGAAGTAAATTATGACCGTCGCGTCGCTATCCAAAACATTCTGCCGCGTGCGCTCGCGATAACCACCGCCCGGAAGGACCGTCACAGGATAACTCGCCGGGATTACCCCATCCTCGGCCCTGCGTCCTTCCGGACACCAGCCGCCGCATGGCGCTTCCTTGGCGAGCGCTGCATCCAGGGCTCCCCGATCAACGCCTGTTTGGCCGCCAGAAACAATCTTTATGCCGCGCACGATGTTCTAGTTCTCCTGCAAATTATTACTACCACCGGAGCTTGCGCGAGTGATGTCTGTGCTTTCCTGGGCTCCCCAATAAGGCCAGTTACGAACGCAAATGGCCAGAGCCTACCTAAAACATGCCCGGGTGCACGCGGTCGGGGGGATT